>JAGQPV010000111.1 GCA_020426545.1 Planctomycetaceae bacterium | reverse complement strand
TCGCCCGAAACAGCTCTCCACGCGAACTGTTTCAGCTATGCACCCGGTCGGACTGGACGGGGAAGGTTCATGCCGGGCCGACCAGTGACCGGAATGCTCCGGAACTGATCAACCCCTGATGACAGCACGAACCCTGATGTATTCTGCTGGTGAAATAACAGCCGACCGGGAGCATAGGCGCTCGCCCGAAACAGCTCTCCACGCGAACTGTTTCAGCTATGCACCCGGTCGGACTGAACCCGATGTATTTTTCAGTAATCCCTGCTGTCTGAATCCAGCCGGCCAGGAACACAGGCGCTCGCCCGAAACAGCTCTCCACGCGAACTGCTTCAGCTGTGTTCCTGGCCGGACTGAAGGTTTCGGGCAATCCGTGCCCAGGCTGATTTCCAGCTCTTAAACCAGACGTCGGAATCCGTTCCTCCGAAACACCCCCGCGGAAACCCGCAGAGCATGTCTGCTGCTGTCCTGACTGGCGGGGCGGAATTCGACAGATCGAGTTCGTGTGGCATGAGGCTACTTCCTGCAGCCCCTCACCCGCTCTCCTGTTTCCACCCCCAGAATTGTCTGTTGCTGTCTGTTGTCTTCTGATCAGCCAATAGGCAATCCGCGTGCCGAACTGTTCAATCATTGGCAGATTTGGCGCAGACCCCTGTTTTTTCAGGGTCCGCGAAGTGCCAGCTGGTGATGGCCCCCGGCCGGAAGCGCATTTTATGCGCGTGTCCTGAGCAGTTCTGCCCAATCAGTACGCCAACTGCCACCATTTGCTGCCAGTCCCATCACTGCAGCCCGCCCCGACTCCTCCCTCGGCAGGTTCAGCAGAGCCGATCCCGTTGTTTCAATCCGGTCAGGTGGCCTATGATCTCCCTCTGGTACTGGTGCGGCCCGTCTGCGGCCGACCTCCTCAGCCAGACCAGCCGACAGTCCCGCAGTCCCCAGGCAGAAAAACCGGCATGAGCGCAGACTCCCCATCCGCTTCACCAGCCACAGTCATTCCCACACTGACCGTCATGGGGACCGGAACCAGCGTGGGCGTGCCGGTGATCGGCTGTCGCTGCGCGGTCTGCACATCGACGAATCCCCGCAACCATCGCACCCGGTCCGGTGTGCTGGTCCGTGCTCCGGAAGGCAATTTTGTCATCGACACCTCGCCCGAACTGCGAATGCAGCTCCTGCGGGAACGCGTGGAACTGGTACATGCCGCCCTGTTCACCCACGCGCATGCCGATCACATTTTTGGCCTCGATGACCTGCGGATTTTCGGGCACCGGCTGGATCAGGCGATTCCGCTGCACTGTGAGGCGCCGGTGGAAGAGGCACTGCGACGAGCCTTCCACTATGCCTTCTCGGAGCCGCCGCCCGGTGCGCACCACTTCGCCGTGCCCCGGTTGCGGTTTGAAAGAATCGAGCTGAAGCCGTTCCCCCTGCTGGGTCTGCAGGTCCAGCCGATTCGCCTGCAGCACGGTAAACTGCCCGTGCTGGGTTACCGCATCGGCCGGGTGGCCTTCTGCACCGATGTCAGCAGCATTCCCGAGGAAAGCTGGCCGCTGCTGGAAGGGCTGGACACGCTGTTCCTCGATACGCTGCGGGAGCACCCGCACCCCACACATTTGAGCATCGAGCAGAGTCTGGCCGTGATTGAGCGGCTGCAGCCACGACAGACGTATCTCACGCACATCGGGCACTGGCTGGAGTACGAAGAGACCAATGCCCGTCTGCCCGCCTCGGTGGAGCTGGCCTGGGACGGACTGACCGTTCCGCTGTAAGCGGAGCGGTGGCTGCGATACCAAAGAAGAAGCCCCGGCTCACTCCAGCAGGAGCGAACCGGGGCCGTGCATGAACACATCGTGTGGATCAGAAGGTGATCCATACGACGGCTGGAGGCTGTCCCTCGACAGCCCGCCGACTGTCGTTCAGGCGGAACTGCCTCCAAAATGGCTGGTACAGTCGTATTCCACCAGATCACCTCCTTTCTATAGTCAGGACTATGCACCACCGGTAGCCAGACCGGACTATGTGCAACATCTTGTCCTGCCATGCTGCGTCAGCACGGCCCTCGCACACAATATTTACAGATTGCCCGGCTGCTGCAACCCCATTTTCCACCACGGGAACCAATTTTTCCCGGATTGACAATTACGGAAATCCCCGGCCCATTCACTGTACATGCGAAACCAGCTGGATGAACAGACTGCCTGGCCACTTCCCGCGAAACCAGAGTGATACGACGCGTGCAGCAACCGAAAAGAGCCTGCCCGGAACAGCCTTCACCCTGATTCCACGGCTGGTGTCTTTATTTCAGCACTCATCCATGCTGCTGAGATCTGCACGACACTTCCAGACAGTCCTTTATTCGCCGGGCGGATTCTTAACCGGGGGCAATTTCAATAACTGTTCATAATGTAAGCGGCCGACTTCCCACATGTAATGCGGGCCATAACCGGCTTTCGGTCCCCAGGTATTGGCCACTGCTTCCCGCAGATGCACCAATGCCTGCTGCGGACGGTCTTCCACGGCATGATTCAGCCCGATATACAACTGCGCATAAAACAGCCGCTTCTCCCGTTCGTCGGCATCCAGGTCAGCCGCGGCAATATCCCGCAGAATCTTCTCGGGCGTGGTCTCTCCGCTGAACAGACGGTAGACCGCGGGAAAAGGTTCGCGGTCATCTTTCTCATATTTCAGCAGTCCCTGCCGTGCCTTCTCGCGGCCCGCACTTTCATACTGCGAAAAGAACCGCCAGATCCCGTTTTCGCGATCCACGTTGTCGAAGCTGTTATAAATCTCGAACTGGTGCGCCGCCCGGTCGTATTCCTCCGCATAAAACCAGGCGATGCCCCGCCGCCAGTGCGAACGCTCCAGCGAGGGCTGCAGCTCGGCCATGCGGTTGTAGTCAGCAGCAGATTCCTGAAACCGGGCCAGAAAGAACAGCACATCGCCCCGGCGGGAAAGCAGCCCCACATTCTCCGGTGTTTCTTTCAGCCGGGCCGTCAGTTCAACCAGCTGAGATTCCCGAGCCGCAGCGGTCTTTCGCCGTGACTCCTCACTGAGCGGATGCTGCCGGACATTCGCCTGACCGTTTTCCTTCGTGTCCATCGCGGGCTCCGTATTCGGCTGCCCCGGGGAGGGCTGGACGTCTTCGGCCGCGGACAGGGTTTCAGCGCTTGCCGCCGTCCCCGCCAAAAGGCCCGTCAGCAGGCAGGCTCTCAGCAGGAATTTTCCCGGTAAGCTTCCGCACCAGTTCGCCATCGGATTTCCTTCAGTGATTAAGCCAGAGTATCGCCGGCCGCTGCAGTTGATGAGCAATTCACGTGGACGGCTCTATCGGCCCGAAAGGATTCTCATTCGCCGCTGCAGTGCCATCCTGGCGGGCCATCAGGTGCTTAACGTCCGTCGACTTCAATATTCGGGTAGTTCTTCCTGAAACGGGCCAGCCCTTCGTCGGTCACCTGACTGTTTTCCAGGTGCACGGAGATCAGCCGGGGCAGGGCGGCCAGATGCTCCAGGCCAGCGTCGGTTACACCGCCGCCTCCCACCGATACGTACTTCAACCCGCTGAACTGCTGCAGCTGTTTCAGCCCGGCATCCGTCACTTCAGTGCCGGCTATTCGCAGTTCCTTCAGTTCTGTCAGGCCGGACAGATGCTGCAGCCCGTCGTCGGTGACCCGTGTATTCCGCAGCCGCAGATTCTCCAGGGTTCTGTTCCGGCCGATGGCGGCCAGCCCCGCATCGGAAACTTCTGTATTGTTGAGAACCAGGACCTTCAGCCCCTGCATCCCGGCAATCACAGCCATGCCGGCATCGGTGACTTCGGTGGAACGCAGGCCCAGCATCTCCAGCGTGGGTATCTCCGCCAGCGTTTTCAGGCCGGCGTCGGTGACGAAGGTGTAATCCAGCCACAGGCTCGACAGATGGGGGAGTTCTTTCAGCCGGAGCAGGCCGAAATCGGTAATCTTCGTGCCCTCCAGAGACAGCTCCCGCAGTTCCGTCAGTCCCGAGAGCGGATCCATCCCGGCATCCGACAGCGGGACATCCTCCAGGAACAGCTCCTCTAAATTCGTGAGGCCGGCCAGATGCTGCACCCCCGCTGTGGTGACACTGGCGGCCCGCCCGCCGAAGATCAGGATTCGCTTCAGCGAGGGAAACAGGGCCAGCTGCTTCAGCAGTCGGTCCGTCACCTGTGTTTCGCCAAAGTCGACCGCTTCGAGGAGGTCCTGTGCGTTCAGTTCCACCCGCACCCCGGCTTTCCGCAGCTCGTACAGCCCCCGCTGCTGCGGAGTGAGTGCCGTGCGGATATCCAGCGGTTCCGCCGGCGTGCCGGCAGAATGTGTCCCGCTGTCACCTGCTCCCGGGCGGTCGACCGCGGGAGCGGTCCGCACGGGAACATCGATACCGTCCCGGCCGGCGGAATCTCCGCAGCCGGCAGCCAGCAGCGGCACCAGCACGATGGCCGCGAAACCAGACTGCCGGAACTTTGTAAATAACCTCTGCATCGGTTCCGTTCCCGACTGCCGGGCTGTGCCCGATTGATGGCAGAACACCCGGCCGCCCGCAGGCCGGAGCGTTCGCTGGACTCTGTCCTGCGTGGTTCGACGGGTCCTGCGGTGAGCAGCAGGCCAATTACCCCGGCCACCAGCCTGTCGACATCTTCCGCAGAGGCATCGTAGCACTGTGACTGAACTTCACGCCACCACAGGAAGCGGACAGCCCGGGTGGCCGTCACGTCGCCAGCGGTCTCATCGCCAGCGGTCACACGGCATGGCTCGCGGCCTGGTCTCCGTGACGCTGGCTGCCTCCTGGAGGAAGCGGACAGCGCGGCCCCCACCGGGAACCCGTCCTGAGCAGGCAGTCAGCCCGGCTTTGTATCCCGCCTGCCGGCTGACTACGATAACCCGCTGGCATTTTCTGAAACGGATGGAGCCGTCCGACGCTCGAAATACCGGCCACTTGACCGGCCTGGCCCGTCGGCGTTCATTACCAACTGCCGCTCCAGTCCGCTCACCACCTGCGCTGCTTCCCCAGATGCAGACGCAGCCCGCAGTCGCGGCAGAGCCGACCGGCCGCGCCGTCTTTTGTGTGATCTTCCTCTTTTGTTCCTGCTGAGTGTCCATCATGCCCGCCAATCTCCCGCCCCAGTACTACAAGGCCGAAGATCAGTACCGGCAGGCTCAGTCCGCAAAGGAAGAACTGGAAGCCCTGCAGCTGATGCTGCAGCTGATGCCCAAGCACAAGGGCACCGACCGGCTCCAGGCGGATCTCAAGGCGAAGATCAGCGAGACCCGCAAAGACGCGGAAGAGGAGCAGAAGGCTCCGAAGGGCGGACGCAGCTTTCGGATTCCGCGGCAGGGTTCGGGGCAGATTGTCGTCCTCGGCGGGCCGAATGCCGGCAAGAGCCGCGTGATTGCCGAACTGACCAACGCCGAACCGGCCGTGGCCGAATACCCCTTTACCACGCACGAGCCGCTGCCGGCGATGATGCCCTGGGAAGACGTGCGGGTGCAGCTGATCGATACGCCGCCAATTTCCGCCCAGCACATTGACCCCTGGCTGGTGGGCATGGTTCGGGCGGCCGATGCGGCCCTGTTGTGCTTCGATGGTTCCTCGGACGATGCCCCGGAGCACACCGCCGATGTGCTGCGGCAGCTGGAATCCAGAAAGACGAAACTCTCCAGCCGCACGGGGCTGGATGAAGACAGCTTCGCGGTGGTCAATGTCCGCACGCTGCTGTGCGTCACCCGGGGCGACGACCCCGATGCCGCCATGCGGCTGGAGTTTCTCCGCGAGCTGGCACCTCACGATTTCCCCACGGTGTTTGTCGAGTTTGACCGGGAAGACTCTCGGGAAGCGCTGCGGACCGAACTGTTCCGCCTGCTGCATGTGATTCGCATTTACACCCGCAAGCCGGGCACGAAAGCGGAATACATCGATCCCTACACGATCGCCGAGGGAGGCACCGTGGAAGATCTGGCGTACCGCATTCACCGCGACATGGCCGAAACGGTGACCTCCGCCCGCGTGTGGGGCGACAGCGCCCGCGACGGGCAGACCGTGGGTCGCGAGCATCCGCTGTGCGACCGTGATATGGTGGAACTGCACTGATTACGTGTACTGAAAACCCTCTGGACACCGCAGCATGGCCCGGCCTCCGGGCGGCGGATCAGATGATAACGGGCCAGTGAGCCATGCTTTTCCGGGAGCCGAACCTCATGCACCGCGTACTGCTGGCTGTTTCTGTCTGTCTGGCCGCCGGGGCCCTGTCGCTCGTACTGCCGGCCCGCACCCGCAGTGCGGCCGCTGTCGAGCAGGAACAGCGGGCCCCCGTGCCCGCCCGCGTCCCCTGGACTTCCTCGCAGGTCTTCGGCCGACCGGAACCACCACCGCCACTGGTGCTGGAGAACGCGTTTCCTTCGCTCGAGCTGAAGCAGCCGCTGTACCTGATTGCCGAACCCGGCACGCGCGATCTGCTGGCCATCGAAGGGAAGGGCCGCATTCTGCGTTTTCCTGAGGACCCGGCCGCGAAAGAAGCCGTGGAGTTTCTCGACCCGGGCCGGCCCGTGTATTCACTGGCCTTTCATCCGCAGTACGAACAGAACGGCTGGATTTTCGTCTTCAGTAACGGCGAAGCGGCCCCCGGTACGGAGCCTCCGCCCGTCAAACCCAAAAGCAACCGCATTTCCCGGTACACCGTCACCCGCGACAAGGCACGCACCTGCGACCCGAAGACCGAGAAGATCATCCTGGAGTATGCCTCTAACGGGCATAACGGCGGAGACCTGGCATTCGGCCCGGACGGGCTGCTGTACATCACCTCGGGGGATGGCACGTCCGACTCCGATGGCGACGTGACCGGCCAGAACATTGAAGACCTGTGCTCGGGCATCATCTGCCTCGATGTCGATCATCCCCCGGCAGGAAAGACGTACGCCATCCCGGAGAGCAATCCGTTCCAGCACATTCCCGGTGCCCGGCCCGAACTGTGGGCCTTCGGTCTGCGAAACCCGTGGCGGTTCACCTTCGACCCGAATACCGGGGAAATGCTGATCGGCGATGTGGGCCAGGATCTGTGGGAGATGATTTACCTCGGTCGCCGCGGGGGCAACTATGGCTGGAGCGTCCGCGAAGGCAGCCATCCGTTCTACCTGGAACGGAAGAAAGGTCCGGCCGAGTTCGTCGAACCGCTGATCGAGCACTCGCACACCGTGGCCCGCTCCATCACCGGGGGTGTGGTCTATACGGGCAGCCGGTTCCCCGAGCTGAAGGGAGTTTACGTCTACGGCGATTATCTCTCCGGGCATATCTGGGGGCTGCGGTACGAAGGCGACAAAGTCACCTGGGCTGAAGAGCTGGCCAGCACCACCACCAAACCGGTGGCCTTCGCCAGCGGGCACGAAGGTGAGCTGTACCTGGTGGATTACGGCGGCACGATCTGGAAGTTCAACCCCCGCCCGCCAGAAACCGACAGCCGGCCTTTCCCGCGGAAACTGAGCGAAACCGGCCTGTTCGAAGACGTGCCGCAGCATATTCCGGCCGTGGGCACCATTCCCTACGATGTGAATGCGCCTCTGTGCTCCGATGGTTCGCTCAAGGAGCGGTTCATTGCCGTGCCCGATGGGGAACGCATCGTGTTCACCGGAGCCCGCGGGTGGAATTTCCCGGAAGGTTCCGTGCTGGTCAAAACCTTCTCACTGCCCGTCACGGCCAGCGAAACGGACGCACCACAACGGATCGAAACCCGGCTGCTGCATTTTCTGGAAGGCGAGTGGTACGGCTACTCCTACCGCTGGAACGAGGCTCAGACCGACGCCGAACTGATCGAGGCCGCCGGACTCGACCTCCCGCTGCCAGCCGCCGCCGGAACAGACGATGGCTCCCTCTCGTGGCATTTTCCCAGCCGGAATGAATGCGGCATGTGCCACAGCCGGGCGGCGAACTTTGTGCTGGGCGTCTCCACTCCGCAGATGAACCGGGACTTCGATTACCCCGAAGGCCCCGAAAACCAGATTGCCCGGCTGCATCGCATGGGGATGTTCACCAAACCGGTGCGGGAACCGGAAGTGTATACCCGCCTGGCCGACCCGTACGATGAAACTGTCGAACTGGATACCCGCGCCCGGTCTTACCTCGATGCGAACTGCGCCATCTGCCATGTGGAAGCCGGGGGCGGAAACGCGCAGATGTCGCTGCAGTTCACCACGCTCCGCGAAAAAACCGGCCTGTACGGAGCCATGCCGCATCACGACCGGTTCGGGCTGGAAGACGCACGCATTGTGCGGGCCGGCCATCCGGAGCGTTCGGTGCTGTTTCACCGGCTGACCAGGCGCGGCAAAGGCCAGATGCCTCCACTGGCCTCTTCCCGGGTCGATCCCCGAGCCGTCGATCTGTTTGACCGCTGGATTCGGTCGCTGGCCGAAGAACGGCCGGAACCGCCCGCTCCGCCCGCGCTGCCGGAGTCTCCGGAAAGCTGAATTGTTCAGACTGCGGGACCGCAATTGAGCGATTTCGGAGGATGCTTTACACTCCCGGTTCCGGCGGGGGGGACTGGATGTTCTCCCGACAGCCGACACCGCGAGTGAATCGTGAGCGATTCTGCATTTCGCCAGTCAGCCTGTGGAACAGGTTTTTTCCCGACCGGGCAGTCGCCGGGAGGGGTATCAGGGAGGATTCGGTGCCGATCTTCGAACCGTTCAATCGTCTGGGGACGACACCTTACGGCCAGATTATCTACAACATGCACGACAGCGTCGTGGGGCGCTCCATCGAGCACTACGAGGAATATGCCGACCACGAAACCAGCGTGCTGCACCAGATTGTGCAGCCCGGCTGGCATGTGGTGGAGGTCGGCTCCAATATCGGCGCGCAGACGCTGTACCTCTCGCAGCGGGTTGGTCCGGAAGGCGCAGTGTTCGCCTTCGAGCCGCAGCGAATCCTGTTTCAGACGCTGTGCGGCACGCTCGCTCTGAACAGCATCACGAATACTTTCTGCTGGAACCTGGCGGCCGGGGCGGAGCCCGGCGAACTGATGTTTCCCCCCGTCGACTACAGCCGTCCGGGCGATCACAACGGGACAAAAGCCGTCACCGACAACGGCGGCGAAGTCGTTCCGGTGGTCACCATCGACAGCTTCAAGCTCCAGCGGTGCGATTTTCTGCGGGTGAATTCCCCCGGACGGCTGCCGGAGGTGATTCAGGGCGCCGCGGAGACTCTGGAGCGGTGTAACCCCATCGTGTACCTCGAATGCAGCGGAGAAGCCGCAGAGGCCGAAGCCGCGCTGATCCGCCAGCTGCACGAGCTGGACTACGCGATGTACTGGCACAATTCGCCCCTGTTCAACCCCGACAACCACGCCGGCAACCCGGAGAACATTTTTGAAGACCGGGGCCTGCGGAACATGCTCTGTTTCGGCCGAAGCCAGCAGGTCGATCTGACCGGTTTCGAGCCGGTGGCCGTCCCGCGGGCCGCCTGAACAGACACTTCAACCACCGACAGAGCCCGACCGCCCGGAGACACCGCCTGCCGGGCGCCGGCATCCCTGGACAATCCGTCCGATTGTGTTATGCTCACCAGTTGCAGGTTGATCCTGTTCTGCACTGTGCGCAGGCGGAACGGGTCACAATCGGCTGATTCTTCGATGATGTCCGGGTTACCCCGTGCTGCTCAACCGGCATGGAGTTCGTTCGGCTCATCAGACGATACCTCCCGATATCTGCCCCTTTTCGGGGTAGCGGGAAGCGACCAGACAACAGAACGGTGTTCACAGCGGCTCATTCAGGAGCCACGAATACCGCAGGCTTTTCGTGAGTTCACTCACCTGAGCCGGAATACTGGCCCTGACAGGGCAACAGACGTGTACTGCCGGCTGGCAGTAGGGTACTCCAGCAGCGGAAGGAGGCTTGCCGATGTCTGTCATCAGCACTTTCCCGCGGGTTTTTCAAAGCTGAGGTCCAGAGGAGGAGTTTGTGGTCAAGCTGAGATTGCGTGAGAACGAGTCGATCAACGATGCGGTACGTCGGTTTCGCAAGCTGGTCGAGCATGCCGGAATCAAGAAGGAAATGCGGCGGCGGGAATACTACGAAAAGCCAAGTGATTCCGATCGGCGGGCCAGACGCCGCGCGGAACGCCGGGCTCGTATCGCTCGCCTGAACGGCATGTGATTCTCAGGCTTCCTCCTGTTCCCTCTGCCGGGTGCTGCACTAAACACCGGGCAGACGCGAAGTGAGTTGCCGTAAGCTGACCAGAAAACGCGGCCGCGAGGCGACCCGTTTTGCTGGGGTGGCTTCACAGCTTTGCTCCGGGACCATTCCGCCCGGCCCCGCTGCGATTCCTGGCCGAAATTCGCACGGTCGCGCGTGAAACACGAGGAGAGACTGACCGGAATTCGCTGGGCACCCCGCCATCTGCTGATGAGCGGCACAAAACAGGCCAGCCCCGCCCATCTCGCGAACTGGATTTCCAGGCAGGCTCTCTGACATGGCCTCCACCGGGCAGTAGACAGACGACGAATCTTAACGGGCAGTTGCCACTGGCAGCTGTCCGTTTTCTGTTGCGCTGCTGGTATTCTCGCTGAACAGCATGTCTCCCGCTTCTCTGTGATCACCCTGACGACAGGCGCCACGGAAACGACACAGGCTGGCTCATCCCCCTGAGAATACCTCTTTCCATAACCTGTTCTCTCTAAAAAGTTTGTGGAATCGCCATTGCTCAAACTTCTTCCGGCACAGTACGTGCGGCGTTCGGACAGGTGCGCGAGCTGACGACGTCCTTCCCGCACAGACCGGCCTGCCCGGCGGCGGGCTCTGGAAACTACCGGGAAGGATGGTCGCCGGCCGGGCGGAATGGCGTCCCGGAATCACCGGTTAAGGAACCACAGAGACCAGCCCTTTCGATGAAGCGACTGACCGCATGAGCCTGTCCATCCCCTGCACCCGACCGCTGCCCGGCCCACCATCCGTGGAACAGACGGCAGAAACCCCGCTTTCCGGTCGCTGGCCCGCAGTCGGCAGATCCGCGACAGAGGGTACGCCCGCCGAACAGGCCGCTCCAGCGCGGGCATTCTGCTGGTCGTGGCGCAGCGGGGCCGTTGTCCTGCTGCATCTGCTGGAACAGCTGCTGTGGCTGATCCGGCCACTGATGCTGGGCGTGGCCATCAATGGTCTGGTTCAGTCATCGTGGTTCGGCCTGATGCTGTTCGCGGGAGCCCAGGTGCTGTATCTGCTGGCCGGTTCGGCGCAGCGGGTCTTCTCCACCCGCCTGCTGATTGGCCTGGAGACAATGGAAAACAGACATCCCGCCACCGTGCATGCAGCCTCAGGGGGGAAATCCACGCGACGACAGCTGGAACAGGACATTCCGCAGGTGGTACGGCTGACCTGCGGCACGGCAGGTACTCTGGTGCTGCTGGCCTGGTACGACATTCTGCTGGTACCGTGGTGCCTGGCGTTCCTGCTGCCCGCCTGGCTGCTGAGTGCCGCCTTCGCCGGTGCTTCTCAGGCGGAGAACATTCCGGACGATTCCACCGAAACCACCTTGCGGAAGGTGGCCCGCCGCATCCGTCAGGCCGATGCAGCCGCTGCCCGCTTCAGTCTGACCGAGTTGTTCGGCCTGGGCGTGCTGGCCGGCGCGCTGGTGCAGTACTGTTTCGCCTGCCGGTTTGATAACGGGCCGTCAATCGCGGCACCGCTGGCCGGCGACGTGCTCGCGGTGGTCAGCTACCTGCTGCTGTACCTGACCTGTGCCGCCGAAGTACCAGCCGCGGCGCGCCGACTGCGTTCGAGCGGGCCTCCCTCCCTGCAGTCGCGTTCCGCAGCCCGCAGCGCTCATGCACCGTGAGGCAGTAGTCGCAAAGCGAGCGACGGCAGAAAGATCAATCCCGTCCTGGAAGCAGCGTGTGCCACCGTCGGCTGGTCCGGCAGTGTCTTCCGGGGGTGATATCCAGGTGGTGCAGCGAGGGTTAGATTCGTCAGGGACAGTTGGACTGCTCAACCCGAGTGAAGAACCGGGCAGAAACGGTCCTGGTGATCCTGGCGATTTCCGGATCGGAAAAGCAGGGCCGGCTGTGCCGGCGATCTTCGATTGGCC
>JAGQPV010001118.1:250-640 GCA_020426545.1 Planctomycetaceae bacterium | reverse complement strand
TCAGGCGCCGGCGAGGGCGTCGAGGACGGCTTGTTTGTCGTCTTCGATGGCGGGTGGGAATGTCTGCACGGCGCCGTTGATCGCGATGGTTGCGGACCGCAGCGGGCGTAGTTGTCTGGTCACGTTGCGGACCGCGAGCCCGGTGCGGTTCTGGACCTCGCGACTGACAGCCAGCGCGGTGAACACAATGGTCAGATGGGCCTCGATCGCATCTCTGGTCCGGGCGAACATCGGCCGGGCCCTCAGGTCGGTCTTGGACATCCGGAACGACTGCTCCACGTGCCACAGGTCGTGATAGCTACCGATGACCTCACTGGGGTCCATCAGGGTCGCGGGGATGTTGGTCACGTAGCCCTTCAAGCCCACCAGCCGTCGCGCACGGGCCAACGA
>JAGQPV010001118.1:0-229 GCA_020426545.1 Planctomycetaceae bacterium | reverse complement strand
TCTCATCAAGCGACTTCGAACCGTTGGTGTTCTTCACGAACCGCGGGGTCCGGGCGGCCTTCTCGCCAGCGACGACGGCCTTGGCCTTGTTCTCCTGCAACGTCAGCGTCTTGTTGTCGCGCACCATCCGCTTCTTCGAGTACGCCCACACCGCCCGCCAGGACTGTGGGTGCTGACCGGGGTCCCACACCGGTTCGGCCTTGCGCATCGGGTCGTTCTCGATCACTCG
>JAGQPV010001117.1 GCA_020426545.1 Planctomycetaceae bacterium | reverse complement strand
GAGCTTCAAGCGGCCATCGGGTGCCGATAAATCCTGGTTGTCTCGTCTAGCCACTACCTTGACGACGTTGTAGGGGCCCTGGTTCCAAGTGATCGGCCAGGTGTCCGTTTCGGCGTCGTAGCGGCGCTTACCAAAGATCACATCTTGATTTTTGTCGATGTGAACTCCGTTGGCCTCTGCGACGCGAAAGGCCATATCGCGCGCATTTTCAACCGCAATCGAATTGGCATCGACGTTGGCGGATGAGCGTTCTTGGCCCGCCTCGAAAATCGCTCCGGTGATTTCCTGGGAAGCTGCCAGCGCGGCCGCATCGACCGCGTTCTGCATCTCCGAGCGCGCGACAACGATGCGTTCGGAATCGACCGCGAACGCCACAAAGGCGAATACGGCGGCCAGGCAAAATGCAGCGAGCACCGCCACAACACCTGGCCGACGAATTCTCTGTCTACCCAATTTTCTTCTCATGGTGCTAGGACTCCTAGGTGTCAAACAAGGGCGGTGTTAAAAGGCGGCAACGAACCAAAGCGTCGTTATTGCACGACCGTGCCGCGTGCGTTTCGAAAGGTGATCTCACCGGTAATGAAGAACTCGTGCTCGGACGGAACGTAATGGTCGTTGTTGATGGCGTTGGTGGGGAGTTT
>JAGQPV010001116.1 GCA_020426545.1 Planctomycetaceae bacterium | reverse complement strand
AAAGGCGACTGAACTTGGGGTTCGGCGAATCCAGCCGGTGCTGACCCGGCGCTGCGTCGCGGACAAGCTCAATGCGGACCGCGCACGCATGGTCATCACCGAAGCCGCCGAGCAATGCGCACGCACCGCACTGCCAGAACTGGCCCAACCGGTCCGGCTGGAAACCCTGCTGAAGGGCTGGCCGCACGATCGCGCGCTGTTTTTCGCGGACGAGGAAGGCGGCAACGCCCCCTCCACCGCGTTTCGGGACGGCGACGAGCGCGCCGCGTTGCTGGTTGGTCCGGAAGGCGGCTTCGATTCGCAGGAGCGCGAGTTGGTGCGCGCGCACCCCAGCGCGCAGGCAATCGGCCTTGGCCCGCGCATCCTGCGCGCCGAAACGGCCGCAATCGCCGCCACTGCGGTGTGGATGACCAACGTCGGCGATTGGCACAAATAGCTGGCGCCGCCTGGTTTCGTCGCCTAACGGGCGGTGCATGAGCACGCGCACCGCGTCGGGGGGAGATGATCCCTATATCGAAAGCCGCGACCAGCTGGTCGCGCCGATGCAGCGTGGCGAAAAGCCGGTACAGGACTGGCGCATCGGCACAGAACACGAAAAGCTGGTCTATTGCGTCACGGACCATCACGCGCCGTCTTATGACG
>JAGQPV010001115.1 GCA_020426545.1 Planctomycetaceae bacterium | reverse complement strand
GGGCTTTCAGAGAAGACCGTGCCCTTCCTTTTGACAGGAAGGTGCCACCCATCGAATGGTGAGCGGCCCCGGTGTGCCATGCCCACGCTTGCGTGGGCATGCTCTTGTTCCGTTCCCGATTCGGTCACATGCCCATCCCGCTGCGACGGGTGGACCAGCCGCCCGTGGCACCCCGGCTATGCCTGTCGCAAGTCGCGTTGAACGCTTTGACCCTCCCTCAATCCCTCCCTGCCAGGGAGGGACGGAAGAGTTGCCTCCCGGTGTGCCATGCCCACGCTTGTGTGGGCATGCTCTTCGCTCCAGTCTCGTTTCGTTCCCGATTCGGTCACATGCCCATCCCGCTGCGCGGCTATGGGCATGGCACACTGGCGGTGTCACCCGCCGGCTTCAGTCGTCACGGCGTTCTATGGCTGAGACGCCACCGCGAAAGTAGCCGGAATCGACCGGGGCTTTGTAGGTCACGTTCAGGTGCGGGGTTTCCAGGGGCTGGCCGGCCTTGCGGCTCTTGAGTGCGGCTTCCAGCACACCCGAGGTGAACAGCGTCCGCTCGATCGGAATCACGGCCCTGCCGCTGTGGAACATTCGCTCGATGTTCCAGGTCAGTGCGTCGAAGTACTTTGCCCCGGGCGGGTTGGGCAGCAGG
>JAGQPV010001114.1 GCA_020426545.1 Planctomycetaceae bacterium | reverse complement strand
GCCGAGGCCTACCTCAAGGAAACCGGCCTCGCCGATACCGCCTACTTCGGCCCCGAGCCGGAATTCTTCGTGTTCGACAATGTTCAGTACTCCAGCCAGGGTCACGATTCCTTCTATAAGGTCGACTCGGTTGAAGGCCACTGGAACACCGGCAAGGACGAAGGACCGAACCTCGGTTACAAGGTTCGCCCGAAGGCCGGCTACTACCCGGTTGCCCCGCACGACACGCTGATGGATGTCCGCTCCGAGATGGTGCTCATCATGAAGCAGCTCGGCATCCCGGTCGAAATCCACCACCACGAAGTCGGCACCGCCGGTCAGTGCGAAATCGACATGCGCTTCGACACGCTGACCAAGATGGCCGACAACGTTCAGGCCTACAAGTACGTGGTCCGCAACGTCGCCAAGGCGCATGGCCAGGTCGCCACCTTCATGCCGAAGCCGATCTTAGGTGACAACGGCTCGGGCATGCACGTCCACCAGTCGCTCTGGATGGGTGGCAACACCCTCATGTACGACAAGGACGGCTACGGCCAGCTCAGCGAAACCGCCAAGTACTACATCGGTGGTCTCCTCAAGCACGGCCCGGCGCTCCTCGCGCTTGCCGCGCCGACGGTCAACAGCTACCGCCGCCTGGTTCCGGG
>JAGQPV010001113.1 GCA_020426545.1 Planctomycetaceae bacterium | reverse complement strand
CGCTTCCAGCCCCGGGTAGCAGAAGATGATTTCATCCACACTGCGGGCCGCGGGATCTCCATCGAGGGCCGCTTCCGCATCGCTGGCCACCAGCCGCCGAATATTCGGCAGGGCCTCGAGAAAGGCAATCGCTTTCGCCTGGCCTTCCCGTTCAAAATCCACTCCGTCCCGCTCGCCGCACTGAATCCCATGCTCCAGGTCGTAAGCGTGCCGCAGGGCCCGGGCAATCTGCTGGGTTAGCCGGTCGTGCAGACTGTCGATCAGGTCGCCCACATGGTACGTCACATTGCCCATATGCAGATTCTGCCGACGACGGTAACCCGGGAAGATGACTTCCTTCAGGTCTTCCGTAATCTGAATCACGGCGTCGGTGCTGGGCAGCGGGCAGTGCCCCAGATGATGAATGGTGCCGATTTCATGATACGACTCGACGATGCGGTCCGTCAGTTCCGGAAGCTGTTCTTTCCGGCGAAAATCGGTAGCCATGCCTGCTGGTCCTTCTCGGGTCGGTCCATTCCGGGGCGGGGCGAGTCCGGCGTATTTCTCACCGGCGAATGTCTCACCGGCATCCGTCCCCACATGCAGTGCCCCCAGGTCACCACCAGAACGGGTAAACTGAAGGGCATGCGCAATCCAGGGCGGCGG
>JAGQPV010001112.1 GCA_020426545.1 Planctomycetaceae bacterium | reverse complement strand
ACCCCATCGAGATCGTGGGCAAGAAGCTCCGGTCCATGATGAGCTGGCTTAAGAAATAGCCGCAGCCCCCTACCGGCTGCGGGACTTTGCCCCCGCGGCCGAAAAAACAAGGCCGTGGGATTTGTTCCCCATTTGATCGCGCGGCCTTGAGCGAGAGTTGAGGCCCGCACAGCCCGCAAGGGAGGATGCGATGGACGAGAAAAACCGAGTTCGATTTTTCGATACGACGCTGCGGGACGGCGAGCAGTCGCCCGGCATCAATCTCAATGCTTCCGAGAAGCTGGAGATCGCCGAGCAGCTCGCGCGCCTTCGCGTCGATATCATCGAGGCCGGTTTTCCCATCGCCTCTCCCGGCGATTTTGACGCGGTGCGGCAGATTGCCGAACGGTACAACGACCGGGCGGTAATCTGTGCACTGGCCCGCTGCCGGCCGGAAGACATCGACCGTGCGTGGGAAGCCCTGCAGCACGCGGCCAACGTGCGGATTCACGTCTTCCTCGCCACCAGCTCGATCCATCGACAGTACAAGCTGAAGATGGACAAATCGCAGATCATTCAGACGGCCGTGGAGAGCGTGAAACGGGCCGTCGACAAGTTCTCCGGGCACGACCGGCCCAACGTGGAGTTTTCTCCGGAAGACGCGGCCCGCA
>JAGQPV010001111.1 GCA_020426545.1 Planctomycetaceae bacterium | reverse complement strand
CAGAGACGCGTACGCGTCAAACTTAACCGAGGCCCCCGAAACGAGGTATGGGCGCAGCCCCCTGGCGACAGCTGCATTCACCAGGCAGCACGCCCCGACCGAAGCAGCACAAGGCATCTCTTAAGCCCCTCTCCAGAGGGAGAGGAGTTGAGGTGAGGGGCCTGCTTCCGAAGGTCTTCTCTTCTGTAGGTCAGGCTGTGCCTGACGAACTTCACACCCGCGACGCGCACCGGCCCTTCCCGTGTGCCATGCCCATAGCCGCGACAGCGGGATGGGCATGTGAGGGACAGCTGCTGCCAAGGCGGTTCGACAGGACATGCCCACGCCAGCGTGGAGCATGCCACCCTGCTGCTGGTTTGTCCAGAAGTGGTCTCGCCTGACTGTTTCAGGCAGGCCCTGTCATCAATCGCGATGCTCCAGCACAATCAACTCGAACTCGAACAGCTCCTGGAATACTCTGACGAACAGATCGCGGGAATCCTGGGCAACCAGCCCGCCCAGATACTCGTAGCGGGGCCATAATCCGATATGACATTGGCGAATCGGGACACTGGAGAGGAGTTGTTCCAGACTCTGGTCGAGCGGCCTTCCACAATAGAGAGCAAAGTATGACCCACTCGTAGCAACGACCTCCAGTGCAGTGACACCAC
>JAGQPV010001110.1 GCA_020426545.1 Planctomycetaceae bacterium | reverse complement strand
GCAGCGTTCGTCCGCTCTCACCACGCCGGCGCATTGGGCCAGGCCGTTGAACGCATCGCCAACGCCGGCATGCTCGCCATGATGTTCACCAACGCACCATCGGCCATGACCTCCTGGGGTGGCCGCCGCGCTGTCTTCGGCACCAACCCGATTGCCTTCTCGGCCCCACGCCGCGGCAAGCCGCCTGTTATCGTAGACCTGGCTTTGTCGGAAGTGGCCCGCGGCAAAATCCTCGCCGCCGCTCAAAAGGGCGAAGCCATTCCTGAAGGCTGGGCCAAGGACGCCGAAGGCAACCCCACGACAGACGCCAAGGCAGCCTTGAAAGGCACCGTCTACCCGGCCGGCGGCGCCAAGGGCGCAGCCCTCGCATTCATGGTGGAAGTGCTATCCGTCGCAATTGCCGGCGCCAATTATGCCTACGAAGCAAGCTCGCTCTTCGATGCCGAAGGCGACCCTCCGGGCCTCGGCCAGTTCCTGCTCGTCATCGATCCAGGCGCATTTGCCGGTGCCGATATTTTCGCCGACCGATTTGAAGCCCTCGCTTCGGAAATCGAAGGCGACGAAGGCGCCCGCCTCCCCGGCACACGAAAACTCGCCCTTCGCGAGAAAGCCGCCAAGGAAGGCCTCGCGGTCTCCGACGATCTATTGGCTAAACTGA
>JAGQPV010001109.1 GCA_020426545.1 Planctomycetaceae bacterium | reverse complement strand
GCTTATGCCTCCGATAGTCCTGGGTTGCAGTACTTGGCGCCGCTTGCCGGTGCGACGATGGCCGAATCGTTTCGCGATGCGGGTTCGCACGCACTCGTGGTTTACGACGATTTGACCAAACATGCTGATGCCTATCGCGAATTAGCGCTGTTGCTTGATCGCCCGCCAGGACGCGAAGCCTATCCAGGTGACATCTTTTATTTGCACGCCGAGTTGTTGGAACGGGCCGCAGCGATGAGTCTCCAGGAAGGAGGCGGATCAGTGACAGCGTTTCCGCTGGTCGAGACAACCGACGGCGACATCTCCGCTTACATTCCCACCAATCTGATTTCGATCACCGACGGGCAAATCTATCTGGATACAGGTCGCTTCGAACGTGACCTGCGACCGGCGATTGATATCGGCCGCAGTGTTTCACGCATCGGTGCGATTGCTCAACCGCCGCCGATGCGGAAAGCAGCGAAGAGCCTGAAGATTCAGTTGTCTCGATTTGAATCACTCGAAAAGCTTTCCCGCGTCGGATTGGACATCGACGTCGCCACGCAAGCTACGTTGCTGGAGGGCGATATCTTGCGGTCCCTGCTGCGACAAGGTCGCTTTTCGCCTCGCAGTATCTGCGCGCAGGTCATCACGCTGACCGCAGTTAGCGAACATTGGCT
>JAGQPV010000110.1 GCA_020426545.1 Planctomycetaceae bacterium | reverse complement strand
AAAAGCCGAAGCACCCCCGCTCGAACTTCGCCGTCACCGGGCTGTACTTCTATGACGAACAGGTGGTGGAGATTGCCCGCAATCTGAAGCCATCGGCCCGGGGCGAACTGGAAATTACCGACGTCAACCGGAAGTACCTCGAGCAGGGACAGCTCGAAGTGGAAGTGTTCGGCCGCGGCACCGCCTGGCTGGATACCGGCACGCACGAATCGCTGACAGAGGCCGGCACATTCGTCTCGGTGATCGAAGCCCGGCAGGGTCTGAAGATCGCCTGCCTGGAGGAAATCAGCTGGCGGATGGGCTGGATTAAGGCCTCGGATGTGAAGGAGCTGGCCCGTCCGATGGAAAGCAGCGGTTACGGCCAGTACCTGCTGGAACTGGTCGCCCGGGACCAGGCTCCCGGCTGACGGCCAGCTGTGGTTACTGCTGCTGCTGTTGTGCCATCCGCTGGCGGACGCGGTCTTCCAGCAGTTCCACCACTTCCTCCATCGTCAGGCCGGTGGTGTCGATGACTGCCGCATCTTCGGCGGCAACCAGCGGGCCGGTTTCGCGGGTGGCATCCCGTTCGTCCCGTTCGTGGATCAGGCCCAGCATTTCGTCGAGGCTGACAGGCTGTCCCACTTCCTGCAGTTCCCGCTGACGGCGGGCGGCCCGTTCCGCGGGGTCGGCCGTCAGGAAGAATTTGCACATTGCATCGGGGAACACAATCGTGCCCTGGTCGCGGCCTTCGGTCACCACGTTCCGGCCGCTGGCCCAGCCCCGCTGCGAGCTGACCAGCAGTTCCCGCACTTCCGGCACGACAGCCACCACAGAAGCGGCTTCCGTCACTTCGCTGCTGCGAATCTCGGCCGTCACGTCGCGGCCATCGAGCAGCACCCGTTCGCCTTCCAGCGAGATCGAGCGGCCCAGCGCGGTGCCGGCAATCGCGTCGGCATCGTTCAGGCAGGTGCCTTCGGCCACACAGCTGAGAGCCACCGCCCGGTACATCGCCCCTGTATCGAGAAAGTCAAAGCCCAGTCGTCCGGCCAGCAGCCGGGCCGCGGTCGATTTGCCGGAACCGGCCGGTCCGTCGATGGTCACAATGGCGGGCATGCTCAAATCACTCAATCTGCGGTAAATCTGCGTTAACGGGTCTCAAACAGGCAACGGAGCAGCGCGGAAGGTGCACCAGTCGCACCGGCAGGCTGCCGGCACCGGCGGAAGCCTTATTCAAACCGCAGCTCGATATCGGCCACTTCCCACGCCGACAGATCGACCAGCACCGTCTCCTGCTCGATCGTCAGGTTGGAGAGTGTCTGCCCGGTGAAATCCCGCTGGCGGGCACTGGATGGCGGACGGAAGCACTGCAGCCGCACTTTCCTCGCGCGGCCTTCGGTTTCCACCAGCCGCAGCGCGAATCCTTCGCCGGGCGGGGGGGTATCGAGATCGTGCTGTTCCCACACTTCCCGCGTGGTGACTGCTCCCTCGAGTGTCGGCAGGATGCGGGTGATCTGCACGTTACGGGCATCCACATGGAAGAACCAGCCCATCGGGCCGGCTGCGGGAGGCCCGGAGGTGGTGGAAATCACCGCCGGCGGGGTCATGGCATCGGCGGCCGACTGCATGGGGTACGACGAGTCGACAGCGATCGTCAGCCGGAACTTCCGGGAATCTTCGCTTTCGGTAATCAGAATCGTATCCAGCATGCGGGGGCCCGTCTTCCGGTGGAATGGCAGGCCATGCGGCAGGATGGTAGTGCGTTCCTCATCGCTGGCGATTTCGAAGTACCACGGACTTTCAATCCGTTCGCCCCGGAAGGACTGCGCCCCCTGCTGCACACTGCGGGTGAGGGCCGCCGTGCTGTCGTGCCACGCAAACCGGGCGGCAAAGTAGTTGCTCCACGGGTCGCCTTCCGGCATGCGCTCGGGAGTCAGCTCGATCTCCAGTTCGACCACGGGCCGCCCCCGCCACACCCGCACTGTCTGGCGGTAACCGGAAAGGCGGGTTCCATCCTTCTGATCGACAATGTCGCCGACGGTCACCACTTCGGCCAGGGCGGGGCCATCGCAGGTGACTTCCATCGACTCCATCCGCATTTCGGAGTACCAGCTTTTCTCCTCGAAGGCGTGCTCGTCATCCTGCCGGACGATCACCCGTTCCCGCGGGAAGCGGAAGGCCAGCTGCTGGCTCAGGCGGTTGGGCTTGCGGCCGTACTCCTTGATGCGGGCAATACCGCCCGTCGTTTCGTTGATCCAGACTTCAAACCGCTCATTCCGCATCACGCCGTCTTCGACAGTCGGCGGGCCGGATGGAGATGCGGCGTCTGCTGAACCCGGAGCCAGCCACACATACCCGCTGGCCGGCAGATCGACGGTTGCCTGTCGCCGCACCCCATCGAACTGCACCGTCTTCACCGGGCCACCCATGGCGGGCGGAGCAGCAAAGTCCGGCAGATCGACCGAGACTCTTCGCGGGAAGGACAGCGTATTGACGATCAGAGCGCCAGGCTGATGCCCGCCACCGTGCAGCAGCACCCGGGCCAGTTCCTCGCCGGAGCGGGCGGCAAAGCCGTTGAGTTCTTCCGTCTCCAGCGGAGCCGGGTCGTGTTCGCCATTCCGGGCGGATGCTTCCGATGACAGTGCATCCGGCCCGAGAAATTCCAGCCGGGCTTCCAGTTCCGTCATTGCCGGGTCTTCCGCCGACAGCATCTTCCCGGACAGCAGCCGGGCGAGTTCCTTCATCCAGCTGGCCGCATCGAAGATGTTCCGCCGGGCGATATGATCCACAAACCGGGAGACGGGGGCCTTCTCCCGCCGGGCCACTGCCTGAATCAGGCAGGGTGTCAGGTATTCGCCCGCATCAAACGTCGACAGCCGGCCGGGATCGTCCGACATTTCAAAGAACTGCCTGAACGTCACCCAGCGGCCCAGGGCCGGGGCAAAATCGGCAATGCGGTGCAGGTCTTCAAACCAGGGAGATTTGACCTCCGGCCAGCGGGCCAGAATCAGCGCGGCCGTCTGATCTTCCTCCATCGATTCGGCCAGCCGCTGGGGGAACCGCAGCCAGCTGAGAGCACTGTCGACAGCCAGCGGAATGCGGGCGGCCGCATCGATAATCGTTCCGTCGCAGCCTTCCCATTGAATGCGGCAGCGTTCGGTTTCGGGATAAATCCCGTCGTCCAGAGCCAGGTGCAGGGCCGCATGATAGCCGGACCGGTTGAGAATCAGCGGCATCAATGTGGAGAAACCGTACCGCCGCCGGCCCCAGGTTGTCGGCGTGCGGCCGACCAGTTCCATCAGGGCCTGCTGCCCCTTGCGGAACTGCCACAGGACGGACTCGATCGGCAGCAGGGTGGACGGGCCTTCGTGCAGTTCGCCGCCCAGCAGTTCCACGCGGCCGGCTTCAAAGGCTTCCTTCAGCGGAGGAATGATCTCCGGCCGGGCCCTGGCCGCTTCCTGCAGATCCTCCACCGACATCAGCACGGAAACCGGGCGGTTTTCCCGCAGCATGCTGTCGAAGTGCTGATCGGCCAGGCGGGGAATGACCAGGCACAGGTCGATCAGGTAGCAGTCCACCGGGTAGAACCGTTCGCGGGCTTCCAGCAGCACATCGAAGCAGGCTTTGAGGTGCGACCGGGCCGCTTCCGCATCGTCGTTCAGCGCCGCCTGAGCCGCCGAGACCGCTTCCCGCTGCAGATGGACTTCGTCCATATTGCTGAAGTGGTGCATGTGCCGCGTCAGCAGCTCGAGCATCAGCCAGCAGGTGCCGAGAGCAAAGAAGTCGGCTACCAGCCCGGCGTCGGGAGTCTGTTCCAGCTCCAGCGGGGCCAGTACGCGGCTGGCCAGTTCCTGCCGTTCCGATACACCCGAGACAACCGTCGCCCCGGCCGACTCGGCCCGGGCTTTCCACCCGCCAGGAACCCAGCTTTCGGCACACGCGGGAATAATGACCAGCGTGTTGTCGAGGGTTTCCGGGGGTTCGTCGGCCCGGTGCCACAGGGGAATTGCCTCGACCGATGCCAGCAACGCGGGGTGCCAGGCAACGGCGAATGCATTGAGAATGCCAGCCGCCTCGTCTTCCGCCAGTTCGGTGGGGAAGTCTTCCAGGCTGTGGCTGGGAATCAGGATGTAGGTTTCTCGGTACGCCATGAATCCGCGCGCATTCGCTGCAGTTTTTGTCGGGCCGGGGAACTGAACAACCGCGCGGACCATCATAACGAGACAGCCCGCAGAAGCGGAGCGCCGGCAGGAGGAATCTGCAAACGGGCAGCCGGGCCGATGGCAGGCTGTTCAGCCAGGCGGTGCCTGCCGATCCCGAGTGCGGGGATGTTCATCTCCCGGACGGGGCCCTGGGCCAATTCACCTGCATGCCCATCCCGCGATGCGGCTATGGGCATGGCACCCTGAGTTCAGCAGTTCGGGTTTGCGGGCACTCTTCGCGGTGAATCGGCTTCGTCCGGCCTGAACAGGCCCACGCTCAGGCGGCGGTGGAACCCGTCAGCAGCACACCCACCAGAATATCGTAAGCTGCGTGCGTGCCAACCGTCACCCCGAAGCCCCGCAGGACGAACAGCCCGGCGAAGAACATGCCCGCCATGGCCCGGAAGGTGAAGCTGAACAGAGCAACCGGTTCCGCATTCGGGCCAATGTGGTGTGCCAGAGCAAACGCGAAACTGCTGGCCACCACCGCCAGGAAGGCCGCCCGGCGATTTTCCAGCCGCATCAGCCGGAACAGCAGCAGACACAGGGGCAGCAGGCACAGGCGGAACATGAACTCCTCGTAAATGCCCGCGCCGAGGAAGGTAATCATGCGGGCCGAAGCAGCCGAAGGCGCAGTAGCCGCCGGAGCCGCCAGCGTGATCCCCAGTGTTCTGCTGATGGCAGCGGCCTGGCTGCCGGCCGCATCGAGCATGCCGGGAAATTCCGGCAGGTGCAGGTGATGGAACAGCACCCGGATGAACTGCCCCACGAGAATCAGGCAGAAGGCAAACAGCAGGCTTTCGGCCAGCATGCCGCCCAGTACATCGAGGGAGGGCTTCCACTTCGTGCGGGACAGACCGTGCCACACCAGCAGGCCGATAATGACCAGCGCCGGCAGGGCCATGGCTGTGCTGATGCCCGCCGTGCCAAGCCAGCTGCGCATCCAGTAATCGGCCCCGTTCCGAAAGCGGTCGGCCCCGGTTCCCCCCAGCCGAACCACACCCGCCTCATAAATGGCCAGCAGCGGCAGCAGGAAGACCAGCGAACTCAACGGGTGCCGGGCCTGCTCCCAGTATTCTGCTCCGGAGGCCGGGCAGTTTTCGGCGGTAACGGTACTCATCGGTCCGGGCTTCCTGCCGGCTGGCCTGGCTTGCGGTCAACGCAGCCGGCCATGTGTGCGGCCTGTGTGGGTTCAGTGCGAGGGAGGAACGTTCCGTTCATCGCGCTTAGTCTGTTGATCGCGCGTCAGAAGGTCGCTTTGCGGCGGGAGTTTGTTCCGCGGGAAGGCTTCATTCCCCGCCCGGGAGGAATGCCCCGCGCGGCCCGGGACTGACCTTCCTGGCCGCCGGTTGACCCCGCCAGCGGAATATGCGGTTCCGACAGCCCGCCATGAGCCGCATCCCGCCGCAGGTGCTTCTCGCCGAAAGCGGTCAGCACGGGCAGCCGGGTCGAGCTGCCTGTCTGCCGTGTGCCGGCATTCAGCCGGAAGCAGGCCAGCACCGCTGCCGTCACGGCCGGGTCCAGCGTATCGGGTTCCGCGGTTGCCAGGGCCGTTCCCAGCGAGGCCGGACCAAACTGACCGACGAAATCTGACTCGACCGGCATCTTCCTCGAAGCCAGAACACGGCCGTCCGCAGCAGCGTCTGGAATGGCTGCTTCCAGCCGCAGTTCCCGCAGTCGAACAATAACCTGCAGCCAGCGGGCCTCCGGCGGGTTGAGCGTGCGGTCGGCCATGGAACCCGTTCCGCCGGCCGGTTCGTGATGCGCGGCCACAGCCAGTGGCACACGACTCGACAGCTGCTGAATTCCCGCCACCAGGGCCGCACTGTATTCCGGATGTTTCCGATAAATGCGGGGAAGCTTACGCTGCAGTTCCCGGGCACTCACGGGAAACCGGTGCTCCAGATTGAGCAGCCCGATGTCCTGCAGCAGGGCCGCCGCCATCAGCGATTCGCAGTCCAGTTCCCACTCGCGAAAATGCAGCGCCACCCAGGCTGTCATGACGGCCGATTCCACTCCGGCAGCCAGTACGAACGGTTCCGAACGGCGACGCCGAACGGGCAGCCACTGCTCCAGCGAACTGCCCGGTTCCGTCAGCAGCAGCCCCGGCCCTTCCACCTCGCGAATATTCGTCAGAATGTGCTGGATCAGCGACCGCAGCGAATCGGGACGAACGGTGGCTTCCCGCTGCACCTCATCCACAACATCCCGCAGCTTCAGGGCGCAGTCTTCCAGCCATGTCAGCCGGCCGAACTGCCACCAGGTGTGCTGCAGCATCTGCTCAGCCTGCTGGAGCTGCCGTTCCAGCGAGACCGCGGTATCGCCTGGCGGCAGCGGTGCCAGTGTCGAACCTGCGGCCCTGGCCTGGCGGGCAGCGGCAGACTGCAGCCGGGGATAGACGGCCTTCAGCAGCGTCACCACCTGGCTGGCCCGTTCGCGAAACAGGAGAGCCGCCGGATGGCCCGACCGGGGATGGTCGGCCAGCTCCCGCAGATGGCCCGAAACCACCGCAAAGCGGGAACGCAGATCGACCGGTGACGGTTCGGTTGACGGGGCGGCGGCGTCCATCAGGTTCGTCCTTCCCTTCAGGCTGCGGCTGGATGGGGAGTCTGGCTTCAACGGCCCGCTGACTGCAGCTTCCCGCCGGCCAGGCACTGCACCGGAGCCAGCAGCCGAACAGCACGGAAACACGAGCAGCGACGACAGGCCCGGCCGCCTGCACTTCTCGGGCATCCGGCCCGCGCACGCGGCGCATACGCCGGCACAGATTGCCTCAGCGTCAGTATCGGCCGGAACTGCCCCACGGGTTGAATCTTCGTCACCTTCCCCGCAGCGGTTGACCGGACCGGCAGTTTCTGCCCCTCGCGGACGGTGTACAGGAATCAGATTTCCGTGATATGCTCAACCGTTTATCGACCAGTCCCCGGATCAGCCTGGCTGTCGGCAGCAGATCTGGTCTGCCGCCCGAACTGCATCTTTCGCAGAGGACGGGTGGCAGGCAGCGAAAGAGAACGACTCATGCAGCGATGCCATGCCTTACGCAGACGATCTCCTCTGTTCGGCCGGGCAGCGTCTTTCATGGCGCTGGCCATGTGCGGCCTGTGGTGGCTGAATGCGGTACCAGGCACAGCCGCCGACCAGAGCGGCGGAACCGCAGCCAGTACTGCGGGTGAACCGCAGGCACGGCAGGCGGAAACGGCGGAGAAAGCGGCCGCAGAGACGGTTGTGGTGGAAACGGTGGCTGCTCTGCCGTGGGAGGCCACAGCCCGTCTGCCGCAGCCGCACGCATACTACTTACAGCTGGAAGCCGGGCAGACGGTAGCCATCTCCGCGCGCGTGGAACAGCCTTCCACTCTGCCGCCCAATGCCCGGGTGCGGTTTCGCTGGGAACTGGTGAAACCCGCTGCCCCGGCCCCGCTGCTGAGTGGCAGCCCCGATCGCAAACGTGCAAAGGAAGCCGGGCTGACGAAACTGCCCACGGCGGACTGGTCGAAGCTGCTGCACGCCCTGGACAGCGACACCTGGACGCTGTATCGCGCTCCGGTGGCGGGCGAGTATGTGGTCCGGATCTCCCCCGAAGAAGGGCCGGTGGAACTGTTTTCCGGCCCCCGCTGGCGGGAAGCGGGAACCGTCGCAAAGAGTTTCGCCGCTCCGGTTTCGGTTCCCTGGCCGGCAGAGGCCATGGCTGCTGTCGTGCTGCAAGTAAAGGAAGTGCCGCTCAATGCGGACCAGGCGAAGGCATCGCCCGTGCAGCTGGAAGCCGAACCAAACGACACACCGGAGCAGGCCCAGCCGCTGACTCTTTCCCGCAGCAGTCAGCACGATGGCGAACCAGGCCAGACAGCCCATGTGCTGGGCGGCAGCGACGACATCGAATACTTCGACAATGGCGACGTGGGACAGTCCGGCGAAGACTGGTTCCGGCTGGAATTCGCGGGGACGGAACCGCAGCTGCTGACGGCCTGTCTCTCCATTCCCGATCAGCAGGTGGTCGCCCGCATTCGCGTCTGGGAACTTCCGCTGGCCGACAGCCAGCCGGGAGAAAATGGCCTGCTGCCACTGGGGGCCGAGTACGAAACCGGCCGCAATCCGAACGAACGGGTTCATCAGCAGGACGAACAGCACCGCATCGCCATTGCCCGCACGGTGAAGCCGGGCCACGTGTATTTTCTGCGGGTGGAAGCCAACAGCCCCGGCTATCAGCTGCAGGTGCGAATTGTGCCGCCGGCCCCGTATGCCGATCCGCGGCAGGCCATTCGCCACGCCCTGTACGATCACATCGGCCAGGTCGATTCCTGGCTGGTGAACCGTCCGCGGGGTGCCAGCGTCGACCGCCGGATTCGCGATACGGGCAACCTGCTGGGCACCAGCTGCATGAGCTGCCATACGCAGTCGGGAGTCTGGGGACCGGCGATTCCACTCGCCCAGGGGTACCGCATCGAGAATGTGCAGCTGTTCCGCAATCTGACCAACATCTGCTACCAGTCAATGCGACCGACGAACGAGCTGATTGACGCGGCCAACAACACCAGCCTGCGTCCGCTGGATATCGGCGATGGCCCCGCCGGAACACGTGTGGCCGGTCATGCCGTGGTATCGCTGGAACGGGCGCGGTCTCCCCGCCAGCTGCAGTCGCTGCAGGCCATCCGCGCGGCGAACTTCATTCTGCAGACGGGTGATCCGGGCGGAATCAATGCGGCCGGTCCGGGCGCGAATGTCGGGAAAAGCGTGGTGTTCAACTACGCTGCCGAAGTGCTGGCGGCGGCCTGGCAGGCCACGGGAGATCCGGTGTATTTCCGCGGTCTGGAAGACAAGGTGCGGAAGTCGCTGGAGGTCGACCCGAAGTACACCGACGACATGTGCCACCGCGTGGAGCTGCTTCGTCGCTGGCTGCCGGAAGATTACGTCGCCGCCGCAGCCGCAGTCGCCCGGGTCGAGCAGGAAGACGAACAGAAACAGCAGGCCGGCGAACCGGCGCGGCCCACCGCCAGGATTCCGTACAAGGCGCATCACACCACTGCAGAGGAAGCGGGCAGGCTGGCGGAGCAGATCGAACAGCAGATCGCCGCCGACCTGGACCGCCTGCGGCAGATTCAGAATAAAGACGGCAGCTGGGGTTTCAATCCGGGTTCCCGCGGTAAAGCAGGGGCAGCCGGGAAGACGGAAGCTGCCTGGAAAGTTGACGGGACCGACCCCGGCGAACCATCGCCCACGGCGCTGGCTCTGATTGCCTTTGAAGCAGCCGGCCTCGGCACGGAGGACGAAACTGTCGCCCGTGGCGTGCAGGCTCTGCTGGCCCTGCAGCACCCCAGCGGACTGTGGAAAGGCAAGTCGCAGACGGGTTTCGTTTCGACTGCCTATGCCCTGCACGCCCTGTCCCGGCTGTATCCGGAGGACCGTCCGCAGGCGGAGCCGGTGAAGCAGAACCTCGCCGCCCCGGCGGATCTCGGTCAGCGGCTGAACCACTTGCGGCAGCTGGCCGACCGGGCCGAAACAGCCACGGAACAGGACCTGGCGGAGCTGGTGCAGGCAGCGGAAGACGAGAACCCGCTGGTTCAGTACATCGGGCTGATCGGCCTGGGGGCCGCGCATGCGGAACAGGGAATTCCCGCGCTGACCGCCGGACTGGCTCATCCCGTCAAAATGGTGCGGGAAGCGGCCCACTGGGGCATGCGGCAGACTCTGCTCGACGACCGGGGCTGGCCGGAAATTTTCCATGTGCTGGCCAGCGGAACGGACCGCGAACGGGCGGCTGCCATGCGGGCGCTGTGCATGCGGGCCGATACGGTCCTGCCGCAGACGAAGCTCAATCACCGGCAGCTGACCGAAGCACTGGCCCGTGGTATCAACGAGGATCCCCACCCCGAAGTCCGCGCGTGGGCCCTGCAGGCGGCCTGGCAGTGGTGGGTCTGGAATCCGCCCGTGCGGGAAGTCCTCAACGAGGCGTGGGTCCGGCGGTTCGGTACTCCCGAGAAGAACTCGCTGGTGGAGAACTGCCTGCGGTACCACAGCCAGGCCCTGTTCATCGCCAACGGGCACAAGGCCAACGGCAGCGATCGCCATCAGTACAAAGAACTGGCCGAGCTGTTCAAAACCCTGGCCAGCGAACTGAAGCAGGCAGAGAAGGAGAACCCCGCGCGGGAAGCGCTGCTGGCCCGGCGGCTGGTGGGTGTGTCTGCCACCTATTACAGCACGGCCGGTGGCGACGGCGGTCCGGGGCAGATGGGCTATGTCACTCCCGGTTCGGGCGATCTGTTCGGCGATGCCGTGCTGGCCTTCTTTCGGCATTTTGAGCCGGCGGCGCTCCGAGAGAAGGAACTCGATACGCTGCGGCTGGTGCTGGAAGGCGCCGCGGGAATTCCTCATTCCGACCTGCAGCAGAAGCTGCTGGATTACTCGCTGAACGGGCCGGAAGAACTCCGGCCGATTGCCGCCGGCAGTGTGTCCGATGCCCGCTCCGCCCAGCTGGTGGCGGTGCCGGAACTGATTGAACCGCTGATTCAGCAGATTAACCGCGGCGCCGCGGAACCTGCCCGCCGACCGCAGCTGTCCGACCCGGTGCTGAAACTGTTCGGCCGGGTGATGTGGGTCGTGCCCGACAACCGCGAGCAGCAGGAACAGATTCTGGATTACCTGATTCCCGAACCTGGCCAGTGGGCCGGTGAGGACGAGCTGGCGGCCATCGACAATACGGGCCAGCGGGAAGATCTCCGGCGGCAGGTGGCCGCCCGGAAATATCTGGCGGAAGGCCTGGGCGACGCCTTCGGTTCCAACCCCGATCTGCAGCTGAAAGCCGCACTCGACCGCTTCCCCGAGACATTCGAGCACCCGCTGGTCGCCCGCTTCTGGCTGCCGAGCATTCCGTGGATTCTCACCTGGCAGAAGGAACTGCCCGACGTCAAAGTCGAACCGGGTAAGGTGCCACCGGTTGATCCCTTCGAGGAACTGCGTTCGCGGGCTCTGCGGCTGTACCTGACGCAGCTGGGCCCGGAGGCCGAACCGTTCAACCGCGAGCTGGCGGTGAAACAGGCCCAGGAAACGGCCCTGCGGCGGAATCCTGAAGTTCTCGTGGCACTGCAGGAGCTCATCGAGTTTGAACAGCGGGAGGAAGTCCTCAAGACCGCCCGCAACGTGCTGTCCACGGGACGAAAGAACTTTCTGCCGGAGCTGAAACAGGCATTGCTCAGGGAAATGCCCCGCAGGGTCGCCGTGCGGGAAGACGGAACGCCCGAGGTCTCCGACGAACTGGTGGAGGACTTTGTCTACTTCCGGGATTATGTCATGCCGGAAATGAACCGGGTGCTGCGGCACGACCAGCGGAGCTGTTTTGCCTGTCACGGGGTTCCCGGTCGCGTTCCGCCGCTGACTCTGGCCCGCCCCGACGAAACGGGCTATCTGCCCGTAGGCGGCCTGCTGCAGAACTACCGCCTGCTGCAGGAGCGAATTGACCTCAAAGACGTGGATCGCAGCAAGCTGCTCCGGAAGCCGCTGAATGTACAGACGGGCGAGGAAGACGGCCATCAGGGAGGCCGGCGGTACCAGCCGGCTGATCCCGGATACCTGCTGCTGAGAAAGTGGGTACTCAATCAGGCCGAACATGCCGCCGTGCTGCAGGGCCGGGGCCGGGAGAACGACTGAACGGAGACAACCACGCGGCATCTGCCCCGGGAGAGGCGCTGAACCTGCGTGTCCCGCGGGATTCGATAACGGGGAGTGGCACTCCGGGTAAGACAGTCGGGCCGATCGCGGGCTGTCTGCCGGAATTCCGGAACAGCCGGTCTGTGAGGTCAAGTGTCGGCTCCCGCTGGCCGAATTTCTCCTGCGGGGGCGGCGTCTTTCGTTCCAGCCGCCCGCAGCGGGGGTAGTCGGTCGTGCGGAGCAGCCGTACGATATTGCATAGCGCAGACTGCGCAATCTGTACCGGATGGCAACCTGGCTTCGCCCG
>JAGQPV010001108.1 GCA_020426545.1 Planctomycetaceae bacterium | reverse complement strand
ATCCGCGGCATTCCCGATTTCCCGAAACCGGGCATCCTGTTCTACGACATCTCCACGCTGCTGGCGCATCCGGACGCGTGGAAAGTGGCGGTCGACCGGCTGGCGGAGGCGATGGCGCCCTACAAGCCGGACATCCTGGCCGGGATCGAATCGCGCGGCTTCCTGGTGGCGGCGCCGCTGGCCCTGCGCCTGGGATGCGGCTTCATCATGGTGCGCAAGAAGGGCAAGCTGCCCGGCGAGACCATCGCCTACAGCTATGACCTGGAATACGGCACCGACACCATCGAGATCCAGGCGGACGCCATCGAGGCCGGCCAGCGCGTGGTTGTCCTGGACGACCTGCTGGCGACCGGCGGCACGATGCAGGCGTCGATCGACCTGATCCGCAAGGTGGGCGGCGAGGCGGTGGCCGCCGCCTGCCTGATAGAGCTCACTTTCCTGGACGGCCGGAGCCGGATCAACATCCCCTTCGAAGCGCTGATGCAGTACGACGACTGACCAGAATCAGTGCAGGCGCGAGAGCGCCTCGCTGATGGCGTCGATCTGGATGTCAACGTCAATCGGGCTGACGGCCGTCACTTCCAGGTCCTCGTCGTCATAGACGTCACGCCCCAACCGCTCGGCGCGGCCCGAGACCACGCGATCCCGCTCGCGAACCAGCC
>JAGQPV010001107.1 GCA_020426545.1 Planctomycetaceae bacterium | reverse complement strand
CTCGAAGCGCATGTGCCCGCGCTGCATGACGCCGAGCGTGGCGCGCACAGAGAGGCACAATGTCCGAAGGTACCGCGCTAGGGCCAGGGCTTCCTCGGATGTGCGCAGGTCGGGCTCGGTGACAATCTCAAGCAGGGGCGTCCCCGCGCGGTTGAGATCTACCAGCGACGCCTTGGAGCCCGCGTCGTGCACGAGCTTGCCCGCGTCCTCTTCGAGGTGCGCCCGTGTGATGCGCACGCGCGTGATCGGCGCATCGAGATCGACGAAGCCCGCCTCGTCCATCGCGGGGACTTCGATGGTCCCCGTGCCGCAGAGCGGGCGGTCGTACTGGCTGATCTGGTAGGCCTTGGGCAGGTCGGGGTAGAAGTAGCTCTTGCGATCCCACGTCGCGCGCGTGGCGATGTCGCAGCCCATCGCGAGACCGACCAAGACCGACAGCTCGACCGCTGCCCGGTTCATCACAGGCAGCGTGCCCGGGAGCGCGAGCACGAGCGGGTCGGTCAGCGTGTTGGGCTCGGCCTCGTCGAACTCGGCGCTGGCTGTGCTCGGGGCGCCGGTGAAGAGCTTGGTCCGCGTGCACAGCTGCACGTGGATCTCCATCCCGATGATGGGCTCGACGGAAACGATGTCGGCTTCGGTGGTCACGAGCCCATCGTATCGCGGC
>JAGQPV010001106.1 GCA_020426545.1 Planctomycetaceae bacterium | reverse complement strand
GTGCCGGTCCCGCAGCATCTCCGACGCCTCGCGCAGCACCGCATCACCCGGGTGGCCGCTGGGTGCGACGAGCCGGGCCGACAGCGCCACCTGCGTCGTGCTCATGGCCCAGATGTGCAGGTCGTGCACCTGGGTCACGCCGGGCAGCGCGCGCAGGTAGGCGCGCACCGCCTGTGCGTCCACCTGGCGCGGCACGCCGTCGAACAGCAGGTGGGTGGACTCGCGCAGCAGGCCCAGCGTGCCCCACACGATGACCACGGCGACGATCAGGCTCATCACCGGGTCGATCCAGCCCCAACCCTGCCACAGGTACAGGCCGCCGGCCACCACCACGCCCAGCGACACCAGCGCGTCGGCGGCCATGTGCAGGAAGGCGCCGCGCACGTTCAGATCGTCCTGTCCGCGCAGGAACAGCAGGGCGGTGGCGGTGTTGACCACGATGCCCGCGGCGGCCACCCAGATCACCGTCCATCCGTGCATGGGCTGCGGTTGCGCCAGGCGCTGCACGGCCTCCAGGCCCAGGCCGCCCATGGCCACCAGCAGCAGCACCGCGTTGGCGAAGGCCGCCAGGATGGAGGCACGCTGCCAGCCGTAGGTGTGGCGCGCATCGGGCCGGATGCGCCCGGCCCAGGCACCGGCCCAGGCCAGCACCAGGCCCGCCACG
>JAGQPV010001105.1 GCA_020426545.1 Planctomycetaceae bacterium | reverse complement strand
CCCCGCAGTTCCTGCGGAAAGGCACCCGCACCAAGCGAAACCACCGCCGGGAACAGCAGGGCGTGACCCAGTCCGCAACCGAAGGCGGGTATCAGAAACTGCCAGTTGGCGGCAACGTGCGGCAGCGAGAGCAGCCCGCAGGCCTGACCCACCAGACCGACCACAATCATCAGGTGCCTGCCGTATGTGCGGCTCCAGCGGCGGCTGGCCAGGCGGAACACGAAGGCTGAGACCGAATAGCCGGTAAAGAACGTGCCGATACCTCCCAGGCCTTCGGCCGTGGCGAACCGCGTCAGAAAGACGGTGGTAACGGTGAACCCCACGCCCAGCATGATGGCCACAAACATCACCGGGCCGGGCCAGTAACGGAACAGCAGCCGATGCGCGGCAGGTGTATCGCGGGGGCGGTCGTGCTGATCGTTCCGGGTGAGGATCAGCACGATGATCAGATAGAACACGGCCATGCTGGCTGCCGTGCCGAACAGCGCCAGGAACTGCGGCCGGCCGGTGGCCATGCTGCTGAAGATCCAGTCTCCGCCCTGCGTGCCCAGGACCATGCCCACGAAGCCACTGGTGCCCAGGCTGCCGATGACTTCGGTCCGCCGGTGCAGGGGGACATGAATCTGAATGTGGACCATCGAGCAGGTCAGCATGCCGGCGAGACCGATGGCAA
>JAGQPV010001104.1 GCA_020426545.1 Planctomycetaceae bacterium | reverse complement strand
CCCGCCAGCGCACCGCCGGCGTGGTGGCGGTGCGCTCCAGCCCCGAGCGCTCGATGGCCCGGACCTTCGACCTGCCCGACGGGCGCGACGCCACCCTGGTGGGCGAGGTCCGCCTGTCGCCCGCCGCGCCCGACCAGGTGGTCGACGCCGCGCTCGGTCTGCCCTCGTCGGCCGACGGCGGCATCACCGCCACATCCAAGCGGCGCCTGCCCGGCGGACTGTCCAACCGGGCCAGCAACGCCATCGACGGCGACACCACCACCTGGTACAGCCCGGGCTTCCTCGACCAGCGGGGCGAGTACCTCGACTACGAGCTGGCCGAGCCGATCACCGTCGACCACCTGGACCTCACGGTCCTCAACGACGGCCGCCACTCGGTGCCCCGCCGGCTGCGGCTGGAGGTCGACGGCGAGCCGGTCCAGCGCATCGAGCTGCCCGACATCGCCGACCAGCCCGAGCCGAACGCCCAGCACACCTTCGCGATCGACCTCGACCGGCCAGTGGAGGGCAGCCGCATCACCCTGGTGGTGGAGGATGGCCCCGACGCCGTGCGCGACGTGGAGACGTTGGACTGGTTCACCGACGACCCGCTGATCATGCCCATCGGGATCGTGGAGCTCGGCATCGCCGGCCTCGAGGTCGCGCCCCCGAGCGCCGAGCTCGACCCCGGTTGC
>JAGQPV010001103.1 GCA_020426545.1 Planctomycetaceae bacterium | reverse complement strand
GCCACCGCCACTGCCTGTGCCAAGTTCGGCCTCGACTGCGTCGTCTACATGGGCGAAGAAGACATTCGCCGGCAGAAACTCAACGTCTTCAACATGAAGACCCTGGGGGCTGAGGTCCGCTCGGTCACCACGGGTTCACGCACCCTGCGGGATGCCATCAACGAGGCCATGCGGGACTGGATGTCCTCCGTGGCCGATACGCATTACATCATTGGCTCGGTGGTGGGCCCGCACCCCTTCCCGATGATGGTCCGCGATTTTCAGTCGGTCATCGGCCGGGAAACCCGCTCCGGCTGCCTGGAACGCTTTGGTCGTCTGCCGGCCGAAGTGATCGCCTGCGTGGGCGGCGGTTCCAACTCGGCCGGCATGTTCTATCCCTTCGTGGAAGACAGCGATGTCGTGCTGACCGGTGTTGAGGCCGGTGGCCGCAGTTCGGCAGCGGGCGAACATGCCAGCACCCTCAGCTACGGCGCGCCCGGTGTGCTGCACGGCAGCTACAGTTACGTCCTGCAGGATGAAGACGGCCAGACGAGCGACGTGCATTCGATTTCCGCCGGGCTGGATTATCCTGGCGTCGGCCCGGAGCACAGTTACTGGAAAGACACGGGCCGGGTGAACTATGTTGCCATCACCGACGAGGAAGCTCTCAAGGCGTTCCAGCAGCTGGCCACCCTGGAAGG
>JAGQPV010001102.1 GCA_020426545.1 Planctomycetaceae bacterium | reverse complement strand
TCGATCGCCTGTCGCACGACGATTCGATCAAGCTGATGCACCAGGCATTCGACGCCGGTGCCACCTTTCTGGACAATGCCTGGGAATACAACGCCGGCATTTCGGAAGTCCGCATGGGTCTGGCGATCAAATCGTGGGGACGCCGCGATGACCTCTTCGTGATGACGAAAGATTGCGCGCACGATCGCAAAGCCGCCAATTCGAAGGTCAAGCTCGACCAAAGCCTGCGCCGCTTGCAGGTCGACCATCTCGATCTCTGGCAGCTCCACGAAGTGGTTTGGGAAGACGATCCGGACTGGATCTTCGCGCCAGGCGGTTCGGCCGAAACGCTGCTCAAGGCCAAGGAAGCCGGCAAGGTGCGGTACATCGGTTTCACCGGTCACAAGCACCCGGATATCCACAAGAAAATGCTTTCGTACGGATTTCCGTTCGATGCAATGCAGATTCCGCTCAATGTTTTCGATGCGCACTACGCCAGCTTCGAGCAGGAAATCCTCCCGCTCTGCCAGGAGCAGGGGATTGCCGTCATCGGCATGAAATCATTCGCATCCGGCGACGTTTTCAAAAGTGGCAGCAAGATCACCCCGCAGGAAGCGCTCCGCTACGCCATGAGCCTGCCGGTCGCGTCCGTGGTCAGCGGGATCGATTCGTTCGACGTCCTGGAGCAGAATCTGGCGGTGG
>JAGQPV010001101.1 GCA_020426545.1 Planctomycetaceae bacterium | reverse complement strand
GTATAAAGGATGGAAATGGAGACTACAGGATGCTGTCGCACATTATCAGGGCTGCGGTTGATAAGGGGCAGTTGAACCTTGGCCGTGAGGTGAAGGGAGCGGTGAAGGAAATTAAAATCTTAGGTGACCGATCTGCTCACAACCCGCGATACACCGCAAAGAAGGCCGATTTTGTTAGAATTCAATCAGGTCTTCGCGTGACGGTTGAGGAGCTGATACAGCTTGCCGAAATGAAATAGCCACTTTCAGCGGCCCAGCACGTGTCGCAGGGCGGCTTCCAGATCGGGACAGCGGAACTGGTAACCCGATTCCTCCAGCCGGACGGGCAGGACCCGGGCACTGGCCAGCAGCAGATCGTTGGCCATTTCGCCCAGGGCCAGCCGTGCCGCGAAGGCCGGCATGGGAATCATGGTGGGCCGGTTGAGCACTTTGCCCAGCGTCTTGGTGAACTCGCGGTTGGTGGCCGGGTGGGGCGCGGTGCCATTGACGGGGCCGCTGAGGTTTTCATTCACCAGAGCATGGTGGATGGCGCCCACAATGTCGTCGAGGGCGATCCAGCTCCAGTACTGTTTTCCGCTGCCGATGACGCCGCCACCTCCCAGTTTGAACGGCGTCAGCATCTGCTGCAGGGCGCCGCCTTTCGGGGTGAGAACCACACCGGTTCTCAGATGGACCACGCGGA
>JAGQPV010001100.1 GCA_020426545.1 Planctomycetaceae bacterium | reverse complement strand
GCCAGGTCCCCAGGCCCGTCCCGCCGATGTACTGCCGCAGCACCTCGGGCGGGATCTCCACCGCTTCGGCCAGCCCGCGGGTCAGGTCGACTTTCAGCACACGCCCGTGATAACCAGGCACCCGTTCCGGCATAGTTAAGTTTTCAGTCTGTTAACTGCTGAGAGATTATTCTGTGTTTATTCTCAAAGGAAGAAGAGATTTCACCGCAGAGGACACAGAGGTCCGCAGAGCCAGTGCCGAACGAATCCTGCTGAGCGGAAGACACGGATGGACCAGCCACCTGACGGGTCTTTTCTTCCGTAGGTCAGGCTATTGCCTGACTTCTTTCCGAATGCCTCAACTGATCATAATTCTACAGAGCCGGTTAAGTACGCCATCTTCGCCCGACAGCACACAGAACACAGAGAGACGCGAAGCATTGAATCCAGGGTGCCATGCCCATAGCCGCGAAGCGGGATGGGCATGCCCGCATCGAACCGGGAAGAACATGCCCACGCCAGCGTGGGCATGCCACACCCGGTCGCTACTCCTGCTCGCTTTCCGCCAGCTGACCGAACAGTTCCCGCAGGCATCGGGTGGCACGTCCCTCACCGCAGGGAAGGGCGTGGTCGTCTCTGCTGCAGGTCTTTTCTCCCCCAGGCCCGGCGACCCTACTCCTGCTCACTCTCCGCCAGCTGACCGAAC
>JAGQPV010001099.1 GCA_020426545.1 Planctomycetaceae bacterium | reverse complement strand
AAACTCTGGCACATCCAGTCCGTTACATACTTCGTTGAGTGCGTTCGTCAAGAGCAAGATGTCACTCGCATCAAGTCGTACCGTCGCACAGTCCTTCTCCGTTGCGATAAGCTGCATGAAGTTCTCCGTCGGTCAACCGAGATCCCCAAAGTCTTGTAGGTCAGGCTGTGCCTGACTTCTTTCCCGCATTGCTCAGGAAGCAACTTCATCGGGCGGGAACGCCGCCTCTGTTCGCCTGCTCGCGGAACAAAAAGGATTCGTCAGGCACAGCCTGACCTACGGGACTGAAGAGGAGATTCGATGTGCCAGACGACGGTCTGGCTTGAGAATAGCAGGTTATGTCCGGCGGGGAGGGAAGTAAAGAAGACCCCTCACCCCAACCCCTCTCCCTCTGGAGAGGGGCTTAACAGGGAAGACCTGCGAATCGCAGGCCGCGCCCTTCCCTGCGGTCAGGGCGTGCCACCCATGAACTGGTGAGTCAGGCCGGGTGTGCCATGCTGCACGTTGGCGTGGGCAGGCTCTACCGAACTTCTCTGGCGGCTGAACACCGCATACCCATCCCGCTGTCGCGGATATGGGCATGGCACACGAGTTGTCGATGGAAGGCACCCGATGGTGCCAGCCGCCGGGACGTCTCCCCTGCCGGGTGAAGACACCGCTGGGCAAGCCAGCCGTGGCACCCTGGCGACGGTG
>JAGQPV010000010.1 GCA_020426545.1 Planctomycetaceae bacterium | reverse complement strand
CACCATGGCCGATTTCGGCAGCCAGGGGGAACTGCCCACGCACCCCGCCCTGCTCGACTGGCTGGCCGTGGAGTTCATGGAATCCGGCTGGGATGTCAAACACATCGTGCGGCTGATCGTCACCTCCTCCACCTATCAGCAGTCGTCGCGCGTTTCGCCGGAGCAGTTCGCCCGCGATCCTGAAAACCGACTGCTGGCCCGCGGCGCCCGGTTCCGCATGAATGCCGAAATGCTGCGGGATAACGCTCTGGCGGTCAGTGGCCTGCTGGTGGAGCGGCACGGCGGGCCGAGTGTTCGTCCCTACCAGCCGAAAGGCCTGTGGGAGGCGGTCTCGTACGATGCGGAACTGGAATACGTGCAGGATACGGGGGCCAGCCTGTACCGCCGCAGCCTGTATACCTTCTGGAAGCGTCAGAGCCCGCCACCGGCAATGCTCGCCTTCGATGCCCCTTCCCGCGAGTCGTGCGTGGTCAGCCGCTCGCGAACCAGTACGCCGCTGCAGGCCCTGGTGCTGCTGAACGACCCCACCTGGGTGGAAGCCGCCCGCGGCCTGGCCACACGCACCATGCGGGAAGTCGATTCCACCCGTCCGCGGGACCTGGCCCGCCACGCCTTCCGCCTCGCCACCGCACGCTTTCCACAGCCTGAGGAAGCCCGCGTTCTGCTTGATGTGTTCGCCGCTCAGCAGGCCGAGTTCCAGAACCAGCCGGAAGCAGCACGGAAACTGCTCTCAGTGGGCGAGTCGCCCGTCGACGCGTCTCTTGATCCGCTGGAACTGGCCGCCTGGACCACCGTAATGCAGTTGATTCTCAGCCTCGACGAAACGCTTACGAAGGAATAACCGCCCGCAGCCGCCTGTTCCTCCGGCCGGTCTGGCACCTCTGGAAATCCCTATGACGTTTCAGCACAGTCTTCACACACAGCAGGCCCGCCGCCAGTTTCTGGGGCGAACCGCCACCGGCATTGGCACCGCCGCGCTGGCTTCGCTGCTGCAGGAGGGAACCACAGCAGCTGAGCCGGCTTCCGGGGCTGTCGCTGGTCCGCATTTCCGGCCCCGGGCCCGGCGGGTGATTTCGCTGTTCATGCACGGCGGCCCTTCCCAGCTGGAAACCTTCGACGAGAAGCCTGAACTGGAACGTCGGCACGGCACGGAGCTGCCGGACTCCGTCCGTGGCGACCAGCGGCTGACAGGCATGACATCCGGCCAGAAGTCGTTCCCCGTCGTCTCGTCCGCCATGTTCCGCTTCCGGAAACGGGGAAACAGCGGGGCCACCGTCAGCGAACTGCTGCCCCGCCTGGGCGATGTGGCCGATGAACTGTGCTTCATCAAGTCGATGCACACCGAGGCGATCAACCACGATCCGGCCGTCACCCTCCTGCAGACGGGCGACCAGCGGCCAGGACGGCCCAGCTTCGGCGCATGGGCCAGCTACGGCCTGGGCAGCGAAACCCGCGATCTGCCGGCCTTCGTGGTGCTGCTGTCGGAAGGCAGTGCCGCCCGTCCGGGCGATCCCCTGTATGCCCGGCTGTGGGGCACGGGCTTTCTCCCGTCGAGCCATCAGGGAGTCAGCTTTCGCAAGTCGGGCGATCCCGTGCTGTATCTGTCCAATCCGCCCGGGCTGAACAGCACCTCCCGCCGGCGAATGCTGGATGGCCTCGCAGCCCTCAATCAGCAGCGATACGCCGTAACCGGCGATCCCGAAATCGAAACCCGCATCGCCCAGTTTGAGATGGCGTACCGCATGCAGAATTCGGTACCGGAACTGACGGACTTCTCCGACGAACCGAAACTCACGTTCGATCTGTACGGTGCCGCGGCCCAGCGACCGGGCACCTTTGCCGCCAACTGCCTGCTGGCCCGCCGGCTGGCCGAACGCGGCACGCGGTTCATTCAGCTGTATCACCGCGGGTGGGACCAGCACTACAACCTGCCGGGCGACATGCGACTGCAGTGTCAGGATGTGGACCAGGCCGCTGCCGCGTTAATTCTCGATCTCAAACAGCGGGGCCTGCTGGACGATACGCTGGTGGTCTGGGGCGGCGAGTTCGGGCGGACGGTCTACAGCCAGGGACAGCTCAGCACGACGGATTACGGTCGCGATCATCATGGCCGCTGCTTCACCATGTGGCTGGCCGGCGGAGGGATCCGCCCGGGCATCACCTGGGGGAAGACCGATGAGTTCTCCTACAACGTGGTGGAGAACCCGGTGCATGTGCACGACCTGAACGCCACGATTCTGCACTGCCTGGGCATCGACCATACCCGGCTGACTTACCGCTTCCAGGGCCGCGACTTCCGCCTGACCGACGTGCATGGCGAAGTCGTCGAAGGCCTGCTGGCCTGAGGACTCTCTCAACTGGCAGGCCCCCGCTGCAGGTCTTCTCTTCTGCAGGTCAGGCTGTGCCTGACGAATCGAATCTCCGCTGCGCCAGCCTGATATTAACCTTCTCGAGACACCGCTGGACCGGCCAGCAGTGGCACACGCTGAAACCGCACCGGGAACTTATCTTCCTGCCTGCGAACGGTTTACTACAGGGCACCCCTCCGGCCAATCCGTCAGTCGGGCGTTCCCGTCGGGTGTCCGGGGATGCTGTCTACCGACGGGACAGCCGGGTGCAGGTGCGGATGCGGTTCCAGGTGAACCAGCACGTCCCGCAGGGCGGGAAATTCCAGCAGCAGGCGGTCCTTCACCTGATGGCCGATCTGGTGTCCCCGGGCCACGGTGAAGTGCTGATCGACCTCAATGTGAATGTCGGCGAAGTATTCCAGCCCCGACTTGCGGACCCACAAAGTTTCCACGGCTTTCACATCGGGAACCGACTCCGCCGCCAGCCTGATCCGGCTCACCAGCCCGTCATCAGCCTGCACATCCATCAGCTCGCTGGAGCTGGCCCGGAACAGCTGGATCCCCGACCACAGAATCACCAGCACCACCACCAGAGCCGCCACGACATCGGCTCCGGCCCAGGCGGGCCCGCCCTGCCGGATCATCAGCAGACCGGCCAGCACGGCCAGCGAACAGAATGCGTCGCTGCGATGATCCCAGGCACCGGCGATGACCACACTGGATTTCGTCTGCCGGCCAACCCGCAGGTTGTACCGGTACAGGGCCTCCTTGATCAGCACGTTCGCCCCGGCAATCCACAGCGTCCATACGGGCGGCTCCGCGTGCAGCTGGCCTACCCGCTGGACGGCTTCCCAGCCAACCAGCAGCGCCGTTACGATCACCAGCAGCGCCACGTTGGAACCGGCAATTGCTTCCGCGCGGGTGTGGCCATAAGGGTGCTCCGCATCGGCCGGCCGCTGGGCCACCCGCAGGGCATACAGCACCACCAGCGAGACGAACACATCGCCCAGAGAGTTGACCGCGTCGGAAATCAAAGCGAAGGAATGACCGGCTGTTCCCCCGGCCAGCTTCACGATTCCCAGCACGAAGTTGACCGCCAGCCCGAGCGTGGCCGCTCTGGTGGCATCGCGGTAGGCAGACTGGGCAGGCGGGCTGACAGACAAAGCGGCAGATGCCCTTCCAGAGCCCTGTTCAGGGCTGTTGCGCGGGTTCCGAGCGACCTATTGTGTCGGCCGGCAACGGGTGAGGCAATGGAGACGGTTCAACATGCGTAACGCAAAGGCACGACGATGACGTTCTGGCTCGGTTTCCTGCTGGGAGCATACCTGCTGCTGATGACCGGTCTCGGCCTGTATGCCGGCTCCCGCGTGCAAAATGAGGAAGATTACCTCGTTGCCGGCCGGCGGTTGCCGCTGTGGCTGGCGTGGGGCACTCTGCTGGCCACCTGGTTCGGGGCCGCCACGGTTCTGGGTTCCAGCGAAGCGGCCCGGGCCGAAGGCGTGCGGGGCACCATTCTCGATCCGTTTGCCTCCGGACTGGCACTGATCGTGGCCGGGCTGTTCTTCGCCAGACGTATCTGGGAGATGAAACTGCTGACCGTCGGCGACCTGTTCGCCCGCAGTTACGGCCGGAAAACAGAACTCATTTCCAGCATCGTGCAGGCGCTGGGTTACCTCCCGTGGATTGCCGCCCAGTACCTGGCCCTGGCAGCGGTGCTGCGGCATTTTTCGGGTGTCGATCAGACCACGGCGATTTTCGGTGCGGCCCTGTTCGTCATGTTCCTCACGATGAGCGGCGGCATGTGGTCGGTGACTCTCACCGATACCGTACAGATCGTCGCCGTGCTGGCCAGCCTCGTGCTGTTGTCTGTCCGGTTTACCACAGCCATCGGCCACGGATCGATCGCGGAGGGAATTGGCGAAACCTGGCGGCAGACTCCGCCCGAACTGCGGACCCTGCTGCCCCAGGCCGGCGTGGTGGCCCTGCTGGGCTGGTCGACTACCTGGCTGAACGGCGTGCTGGGCAACATCCCGGGGCAGGACCTGATGCAGCGGGTGCTGGCCAGCCGCAGCGGCACCGTGGCCTCGCGGGCCTGCATTCTGGCCGGGTGTGTGTACATCGCTTTCGGTCTGCTGCCGGTCGGCCTGGGCCTGGCCTCGCGGCAGCTCTGGCCGGAAGAACTCCCCCGGGGCAGCGACGGACACGTCATGCTGGCCATGGCGGAGGCATTCCTCTCGCCGTTCGCCATCAGCCTGCTGGTGGTGACATTGCTGGCCATCGTGGTTTCCACCTGCACCAGCGCCATGCTCTCCCCCGCAGCGCTCCTCTCACATAACCTGCTCAACCGCCTCCGCTGGTTCAACGGGCGGAAACTGCTGACGAACCGACTGAGCGTGGCCCTCGTGGCAGCCATGAGCCTGCCCCTGGCCATGGCCACCGACGAAATCCTCGAACTGCTGGAAAGCGCACTGGCCGTGGGGCTGGTGGCACTGCTGATTCCCTTTGTGGCGGGTGTCTATCTGCGTCCGCGGGGGGAACTGCCGGGCCTGCTGTCCATCGGCTGTGGCAGCGGCCTGTGGATCGTGCATCAGCTCGCGGTTTACTTCTTCGCCGCAGAGACAGCGTCTCCCGGCCCCCTCGCAGACGCGCTGACAGCCATTCCGCCCGAACTCACCGGCCTCGTGGCCAGCGCGGCCGGCTATGTTCTGGGGCAGTTTTTTTCCCGCGAACTGGCCCCTCCCTCCACAAGTTGAAGTAACCAGTGCCGCAGCAGGGACGACGGGACTTCGCCGACAGCCAGCCGACTGAAGAACAGGCGGCCGACTGAAAAAAGCCACGTCCCGGGTTCCCTGCGTATCCATCCCCAGCACCACCCCGCACTGTCATGACAGGCTCTCGGTCTCCTCCTCTTCCAGCGGCAGGCCGCGGGCAAAGAACGGATAGATCGCCGGAATCACCAGCGATGTCAGCAGGGTGGATGTCACCAGCCCGCCAATCACCACGGTCGCCAGGGGACGCTGCATTTCGGCTCCGTCTCCGGTGGAGGTGGCCATCGGCAGGAACCCCAGACTGGCCACCATGGCCGTCATCAGCACCGGTCGCAGCCGCACCAGCGCCGTCTCGTACGTGGCCTGGTCCAGGTCCTCACCCCGCCGGCGGTGTTCTTCCGCCGCACTGACCCACACCAGCCCGTTCAGCACGGCCACACCGAACAGCGCGATGAAGCCCACACCCGCTGAAATGCTGAACGGCAGGTCTCGCAGGGCCAGAGCATAAATCCCTCCCGAAGCCGCCATTGGCACGGCCAGAAAGATCAGCAGGGCCAGCCGCACCGAGTGAAACGTGCTGTGCAGCAGCAGCAGAATCAGCAGCAGCACAATCGGCGTAATCAGCGCCAGCCGCCGACTGGCCGACTGCAGGTTCTCGAAGTCTCCCCCCCAGCGAATCTCATAACCCGGCGGCAGCTCCACCTCGGTGGCAATGGTGCGGCGGGCATCGCTCACAAAGCTGGCCACGTCCCGCCCCCGCACGTTCGACTGAATGAACGTCCGCCGCCGGTTGGATTCGTGTTCCACGGCCGGTGGTGTTTCATCCTGCACAATGTCGGCCAGTTCCTTCAGCGGGATGGAACTTCCGTCGGCCCGGCTGACCGGCAGCTGTTCCAGCAGTTCCGTCCGCGACCGCCATTTCTCCGGAATCCGCACGATGATCGGAAACCGGGCCCGGCCTTCGAAGATCAGCCCCGATTCACGACCGCCCATCGCCTGGACCACATCCAGCACATCCCGGGCATCCATGCCGTACTGCGCCAGCGCCTGCGGCCGGGGTTCGATGCGGATTGTCGAGAGATTCGCCTGGTAGTCGGCCTTCACGTCGGCCGCACCGGGAATGGTTTTGAGCACCCGTTCAATTTCACGCGACTTGCTGCTGAGCACTTCGAGATCGTCGCCGTACAGCAGCACCGCCACATCCGCCTTCACGCCGGCCACCAGCTCGTCGACCCGCATTTCAATGGGCTGCGTGAATCCGAAAGCCACGCCCGGAACCTGCGAACTCAAAGCCTGGTCCAGTTCCTCAATCAGCAGTTCACGGGTCATCTCCGGTCGCCAGCGGTCTTTCGGTCGCAGCATGACCCACACATCGGTCTGGTGCACACCCATGATGTCGTTAGCGATCTCCGGGCGGCCCGTCTTGCAGAAGACGGTTTTCACCTCGGGGAACTGTCCCACAATCGTCTCAATCTGAGTACCAACCTCAATCGCCCCTTCGATCGTCGCGCTGGGCAGCCGCACAGCTTCAATCAGCAGGTCGCCTTCCACCAGCCGGGGCATGAACTCCGCCCCCAGATTCCAGGCCACCGGAATACTGGCGGTAAACACCGCCAGCGCCACAGCCACTGTGATCCCCCGGTGGTGAATGGCCCGCCCGACCAGCGGCCGGTAGAACCATTTGATCGCCCGGATCAGGGCGACGTCTTTCTCGTCCATCTTCTTCGGCAGCACCATCGCCGCCAGCGCCGGCATCAGCGTCATCGACAGCACCAGCGAACCGGCCAGAGCAAACAGCACGGTGAGTGCCATCGGCCGGAACAGTTTTCCCTCCGTCCCCTGCAGCGCCAGAATCGGCACATAGACGATGGCGATAATCAGTTCGCCGAACATGGTCGGCTTGCGGACTTCGATCGCCGCATCGCGAATCACCCGCAGATGGCTTTTCCCGCCATTGTCGTGCGACAGACGGCGAATGCAGTTCTCGATCATGATCACCGAGCTGTCGACGATCAGTCCGAAGTCAATCGCCCCCAGGCTCATCAGGCTGGCTGTGACGCCGGTGGCCCACATCAGGTTGGTGGCAAACAGCATCGACAGCGGAATAGCCAGGGCCACAATGACCCCGGCCCGGAAACTGCCCAGCATGAACAGCAGAACGAGGATGACCAGCACACCGCCTTCGGTCAGGTTGTGCAGCACCGTATCGAGCGTGCGTTCAATCAGGTTGGCCCGGTCGTAAATCACTTCGAGCGTCACGCCCTCCGGCAGCGTGGGCTCGATTTCCACCAGCCGCGCCTTCGCGGCATGCACCACTTCCCGGGAGTTGGCACCAATCACCATCATCGCCATGCCGACGACAGCATCTCCCCGTCCGTCCCGGGTGACGGCCCCCTGCCGGGTCATCGGCGTAATGGCGACTTCGGCCACGTCGCCCAGCAGAATCGGTGCCCCGTCGGCTTCAGCCCGCAGCACCACCTGCCGAATATCGCTGGCCCCCTTCAGCAGAGACTGACCGCGAATGAACCGCTGCTCGTCGTAGTGCACCACGTATCCGCCGCCAGCCGTGGCATTATTGGCCTCCAGCCGCTGAAACACATCTTCCAGCGACAGGCCGTAACTGGCCAGCCGGTCGGGACTGGGCCGGACTTCGTAAGTCTGGAAGAATCCCCCCTGGGTATTGACCTCCGTCACCCCCTGCACTTCCCGCAGGCGGGGAGCAACATCCCAGTCCAGAATGGTCCGCAGTTCCATCGGCGTGTGGTCTTCGCCGCGCACTTCAAACTGCAGAATTTCGCCCAGGGCCGTGGTGATCGGTCCCAGTTCCGGAGTCCCGTAACCGGGCGGAATATCGGCCGCGGCCGCTGTCATCCGCTCGGTAACCACCTGCCGGGCCCAGTAAATGTCGGTCCCTTCCTCAAAGACAATGGTGACGAGGCTGATGCCGAACTTGGAGACACTGCGAACTTCCTCCACCTTCGGCAGACCGCCCATGGCCCATTCCACCGGGTAGGTCACGTAGCGTTCCACCTCGACCGGCGAGAGAGAACCCGCATCGGTCATGACCTGCACCTGCACGTTGGTCATATCCGGAATAGCGTCAATCGGCAGGTGGAGCGCCGTCCAGATTCCTCCTCCGGCCATCAGCAGTGTGGCCACAAGAATGAATAAGCGATTCGTCAGCGAGAAGTCGATGATGCGACTGAGCATGGCGCGTTATTCCCCTTCCTGTTCCAGCAGAAGTCTGGATTTGAGAATGAACGCTCCCGTGCTGACCACCCGCTGCCCGGCTTCCAGCCCGCTGAGGATCTCCATCCGGTCTCCGCTTGCTCGCCCGGGTTCAACATCCACCCGACGAAACTGCTTCTCCCCCTCCTGCACGAACACAAAGGACTGATCATCGTGCTGCACCACCGCTGATGACGGCACCGACAGCACGCTGCTCTGCGTATCGACCGGTAGCGTGACCCGCACGAACAGCCCGGGCCGCAGAGAACCCTCCGAGTTATCGACTTCCGCCATCAGCGGCACGGCACTGGTGTCTTCGGCCACCTGTCGACCCACGAAATACACCTTCGCCAGCAGCTCCGTCCCTCCCAGCGCCGGCACCGTCACCCGGACAGGCTCTCCTGCGGAGATCTCCACAGCCGGCCAGTCCTGCTCCCGAATCGATGCTTCGATCCACAGCGAACTGGTATCGGCCAGGACAAACAGCGGATCAGCCGGCTGCACCCGCTCCGTGGCAGAAAATTTCCGCTCCTCGACGGTTCCGCTGAACGGTGCCACAATCGCCACCTGCGAAAGCAGTTCCAGGTGCGTGTCATCGGCCCCCATCTCGCCAGCAGACATGGGGTCCCCTCCGGTGGGGTCCATCACCTTCCGCTGCATCAGCAGTGAAGCCAGATGCTGGCGGGCAATTTCCAGGCGACGCCGGGCATCGCCGGCCGACACTTCGGCCCGGCTCCGCTCCTGCCAGACTTCAATCTCCGCCTGCTCGCACGCGGCCAGCAGCGAGGCCTGGGCCGACTGCTGTTCTCCCGTCCGTTCCAGAATCGTCTTGCCCGACAGAATCCCTGAAGACTCCAGAGAACGCGTGCTGCGGTTCACGGATTCCGCCAGCAGAAACCGCGAATACGCCCCGAACAGTTTTGATCGCCAGTCGCGCAGTTCCCGGTCGGCAAACTTCTCCCGGACTGTCTCGAAATCGTCTCCTTTGCGCAGTTCGGCCGTCAGGGCCGTCACATGCTGTTCCAGCCGGTCGGCCCGCTCGAGCAGCTTCGACGCCAGTTCGTATTCCGCCTGCCACTTGAGCACATCGGCCCGGGCGGTCCCCACCTCGGGGCTGTTCAGCCGGGCCAGGATCTGGCCGGCCTCCACCCGGTCGCCCGGTTTCACCAGGACTTCCGTCACAATTCCGGCTGCCGGAGTCCGCACGGCCACATGCCGGTTGTCGTTGTATCGCACCCGGCCAGGAACCGTATGGGCGTGCGTCAGACTTCCGCGTTCGACGGGAACCGCGCTGATGCGGGCGGCGGCCAGCTGTCCATCGGTGAGGACCACCTGGTTTCCCGCAGGCTGTGCATTCCCACCGCTGGCCGGTGCAGCGGAGGATTCCGCTGGCGGGGTCTCCACCACCCCGGCGGTTCCGTCCGCTTCTGTTCCTGATTTCCAGTACGAACTGGCCACGACCGCTCCGGCCACGACCGCCCCGCATACCACGCTCACGATCAGCACGTTCTTCCGCTTCCGCAGAACTTTCATTGCACAGCCTTCACCTCGAAGAAACACCCGGCGAAACCGGTTGATCGGCCAGAAACAAAATCTGATCCGCCCGACTGCTCCGCTTTACGCCAGGCGCAAAGACACATGCAGTCGGCAGCAGAGGAAACCGGCAGAGGCTGGCACCGCGAGCAGATCCTGGCGTGACCAGAGATCACTCACATCGAGCCTGGCGCACACATAACAGGTGCGGCGGCGCGCTGCCGGAATGGCAGAACGAGGGCCTAGCAGACGCAGATGCAGAGCAGCGGAAGCAGTCCGCCGCTCGATGCGCTGCGATTCAGCGGATGGCGATTGAGAAAGCGATCATCGAACAGCCGCGGCGCGGTTGCCAGGTCCGCCGAGGTGAACGACGGGAGGCCGCTCAGCCAGCTGCCCGCCTGCAGCAGTCGCGGACTGCCGCCAGCCGAATCGGAAGCGAGCGGAATATTCTGCAGAGATTCCCGGTCACGGCCATCTTCATCCGGCGGCACCGGGCAGCCACCCCCACGCACAATATCGGGCAGCAGGGCAAAATGAAGATGCCAGGCCCGCTGCTGTTCTCTGCCCGGACGATATCCGCCCGCATGGTAAGCCGCGACATGCGTCAGCTGCGTGACCTGCTCGTCGTCTCCGGGCGAGTGGCAGTGAAACCACGGAAACGGCGCCTGCCACAGCGACAGCACCACCGAACAATACGCCAGCGTCCGGAAGAAACTTCCGGCCAGACGACGGCAGCTCGGCATGTGTTGTTTCAGAGGCCAAAGCATGGGGGGACCAGTTGCTCAGCGGCGGCGACAGACTGGACTGCGGGATGCGGGGCGTGCAGAAGACACCGGCGGACTGCGGTCAGTTGGAATACATCAGAATCCACCGGTGTGTCCTTCAGTGTAAACTCCCGCTGGCCGGGGTCAAGGACGCTGTTCCGCAGATTGCCTGGCTGCAGCAGCAGATCTGTCTTCGGCGGTCGCCCGGGGCGGAAAGCAAGGTTTCCTCCTGGAACAACTTACAGCCTTCTCCCCAGGCTCGCTCCGGGGGAAGCACGCCGAGGCCTGTAGAGGGAAACTTCAGGCCAGATCGATCACCCGGCCGGTGGACAGTGGCTGCTGCCGCTGCAGGAAGTGATCGAAGTACCGCGCTTCCGCAGGGAGGCCCAGGTGCGCGAAGACGGTCGCGGCCAGATCGGCGGGGGTCACCGGGTTGTCCGCCACATAGCCCCCGTTGCCCGTGGTCGCGCCATACACCTGCCCGCCAGCTGTTCCCCCGCCAGCCACCAGGCAGGTAAAGGCGTGCGGCCAGTGATCGCGGCCGGTTTTCTCCGTCATGCCGTTCTGCGTCACCAGGCCAATGCGGGGCGTGCGACCGAATTCCCCCAGAGCCACCACCAGCGTCGTCTCCAGCAGCCCCCGCTCATCCAGATCGGCCAGGAAAGCGGCCAGCCCCCGGTCGAACGGCGGACACAGCCGGTCCTTCAGCTTGGGAAAGTTCCCGTCGTGCGTATCCCAGTGCGGCGAGACTTTGTCGTCCCGATGATCGTCATCCCAGTTGACCGTCACCAGCGAGACCTCCGCTTCCACCAGCCGGCGGGCCAGCAGCAGGCTCTGCCCGAACCGGCTCCGGCCGTAGTGGTCCCGTACTGTCGCGGGTTCGCGGGACAGATCAAGCACGCCAGCCGCTTCCGTCCGCTGGACCAGTTCCGCCGCGGCGGTGAAGTGCGATTCGGCAATTCTGGTGCGCTGTGTCTGCTGCGAAGCGGCCAGGCCGAACGGCTCCATCCGCTGACGGAGCTGCCACCGCTGCTGAAACCGGGCTACGGGAATTTCGTCCGGCAGGGCCAGGCCATCCACATGGAAATCGGGATCGGTCAGGTCGCCCTGAATCAGAAACGGGTTGAATTCTTCACCCATCCGGGCCCCGGTCTGCCCGGCGATCCGCCGATCCTGCCCGACGAACTGCGTATACCACGGCAGCACCACCGAATGTGGCATGCTGCCGGACTGCTGCCCGAAGCGATGGACCAGTGACGCCACCGACGGCCAGTCTTCCGGCCGGGCCTGATCGGTCACCGGTGCCCCGAAGTACGGCCGCCCGCTGTAGATTTCGCTGCAGGCCGGCCCATGCACGGGCATGCGGTGCGTCATCGAACGCACCAGCGACAACCGGTGCGTCTGCCTGGCCAGCAGCGGCAGATGTTCGCACAGCGACATCCCCGGCACCGTGGTGTCCACCGGCCGGAAGTCCCCGCGAATCTCAACGGGCGCCTGCGGCTTCATGTCCCACAGGTCGATATGCGAGGGACCACCAAACAGGAAAATGAACACGCAGGAGCGAGCCCGCGGCTCGGTCTTCCTGCCCTCCCCTGCCCCGGCAGCCAGCAGGCCGGGTGGCAGCATTCCCGCCGAGACCGTCCCGGCAGCCATGCGGCAGAACGTGCGCCGTGAAACCGGTGTCATGGGTGCTCCAGCGGATGGAAACAGCAGCAGGTAATCCAGTGGGCACTGCCCTCAGACCGCCGAGGCAGCAGCGTTCTGGTCCAGCGACCATCCTGATTGTGCCCGGCCCGACAGGAGAAATCCACAGGGGATCGGGGAAAGCGATCCTCGTCCCGGGCCGATTCACCTGCTGCCCGCTCTCTACTTTCGCACCATTTCCCGATACCGGATCATTTCGTCCCTGACTGCACAGAGGCAGCGGACAGCGGCTGGCCAGCACACGCCGCAAAGTTCGCACCTGAAAAGAGCCACCCTGCGGAGAACCGCAGGGCAACTGTCAGCGGCCTCAGCCTGAACGCAGCAAACCCCCGCTCTCGCTGTCACGCGAGCGGGGGCAGCCGCAGTCTCTTCTGCTCAGTTTCAGGCTTCCAGCCAACCCGTCCGCATCCTTCGAACACCCGGTAAGGCGGGTGGCGAACGGTTGTTTACAGTGCAAAGTCATCGACTTCGCTCAGGTGTCAGCGGCCTCAGCGAGCACCACCGCGTCCATTCTCCGGGCCATTGCCGTTGTCCACTTTGGGACGCGGTGGAATCTGAATGATCGGTGTGCAGTCACAGGCGTCAGCACGGTCCACAAAGGCGGTGCCGGGAACAGCAGCGTGACGCACCTTGAACAGGCCGAGGTACACGAAGGACTGATCCAGAGTGCCGACGGCATTGGCCACGTCATTCAGCTCCATGGTCACCGACTTGGCGACTGCATGCAGACCCACCACCATCGCCAGGACGGCAATCGTCAGGACCAGGACCAGTTCGGCCGAAATCACGACGCCGGCTTCGTCTTTCCACAGTGTGTGCAACATGAATTGAGTTCCCTGTATTGATTCTGTCGTTGTTGAGAGACTGCCAGTTCGAGCCTGTGCCCGACTGACCTGTTCCGTACAGATTCCGCGGTGAGACGTTGCGGTTTCCATCCGGTTGGTGAACTGACGGACTGACCGTCGATTCGCCTGCGACGTTACTGGCCGGCAACGTCGCGACACCCTGCAGGTTGAATGCTGTCCGCCAGGGTCACCTGAACATGACCTCAGGCGGATAATCTCTGCTGTTCGTAACGAATGATCCCGAATGGACAGAAAAAGCAGTTAAACCGCCTGTCCCGTGTCGGGCGGTAAGGGGATATGCACAGACTGTGCCGATTGTGACGGGCCTGCCGGATTTCCGGCGACGTACAGCGGCGTACACACTGAACAGAGAAGTCACAACCACTTGCAAAACAACAGGTTGTGGATCACGTAACTTTCTGTGCGCCTGCCGGCGGGAGCGTCTTGCCGCGGAACGACAGCCTGAAATCCCGGCGAATGGCGTTCAACAGGTCTGACATCCTGTTCAGACAGGCGTAAAGACGCGTGCTCAGCGAACCACCTGGCGGAGTTCCCCTGCCCCGTGCCAATTCCCCGTGGGGGCCCGGAGAACGGCCCTGCAGGGCCTCTGCTGGAAATTAGTCGTCCAGAGTGAACGCGGCGGGGAATGCGGCCCCGGCCAGTGAAGCTGGAGACCGGGAAAGGCCGCCGGTCGATGCCTCAGGGACACCAGTCGATGGTTTCCCGAATCACCTGCAGACGTCGCCCGGGAACGGTCGGCAAGTGTCCCGCAGAGCGAAAGGGCGGACTTCCAGCCCGATTCCAGGCCAGCCCGGTCAGGCTGTTGGCATTGATCGGAAAATCCGATACAAGTTTCATTGGCATATGGGCAGCCAATCGCAGGCCCTCTGCAGCCAGCCGCAGAGCCTGATTACCAGGCACAGGAGTTCACCTCATGCAGAAGCTTGTCGATGGAATCCACAAATTCCAGAGCGAATCATTCAGCCACGATCAGAAGCTGTTTGAGACGCTGGCCGAAGGTCAGAGTCCACTCGCCCTGTTCATCACCTGCTCGGACTCACGCATCGATCCGAATCGGCTCACCCAGACAAAACCTGGTGAGCTGTTCATTCAGCGGACTGCGGGAAACATCGTGCCGGCATACGGCAGTGTGTTTGCGGGCGAGGCCTGCACCATTGAATATGCCGTGATGGCTCTCGGCATTAAAGATATTGTGGTCTGCGGCCACTCACACTGCGGAGCGATGGCAGGCCTGCTGAACCCGGCCATGGTGGAAAAAATGCCGGCTGTCAAAGCTTATTTACAGCATGCGGAAGCCACCCGTCGGATCGTCGAAGAGAATTACGAACACCTCACCGACCCGGCGCAGCGGCTGACGCTGGCGATTGAGGAAAACGTGCTGGTGCAGCTGGAGAGTCTCAAGACGCACCCTTCAGTGGCTGCCGCAATCGGACGGGGCGACCTCAAGCTGCATGGCTGGGTCTACAAGTTCGAAACCGGAGAGGTTTTCGCCTTCAATCCGGAGAAGAACGCCTTCCTGCCCATTGAGAACATCTCGCCGCCAGCGACCCAGCCAGATCGCACCCTGCCGCCGATCTGAACATCTCAGAGTGCCCGCAGACCACGGTCACACAGACCTCTGGTCAAAGACGTTGCCGGATGCGCACAGAAAACGCCTGACTCCCTGCAGAAGCAAAGAGTCAGGCGTTGAATCCCACCAACCGGCAACGGTCGGCAAAGTGGAGGATAGGGGACTCGAACCCCTGACCTTCTGGCTGCCAGCCAGACGCTCTCCCAACTGAGCTAATCCCCCGTCTGGACAGCCTCGGTATGAAGCTGCCGTGCGATGCGTACGGCCTGGTGGCCACCGTTGTGGTCTCACCGCGTTTCGCATCGCCCTGCCCCGTCAGACAGCCTGCGGCTGCCTGTGGTTCGCTGAAGTCACGGAACAATCGGGGAGGTAAGTGCCCTCCCGTCACGTCCGTTGTTCAACGTGGGCTGAGAGTAGCAGCGATTTTCAGGAGTGTCAACTGCATCGGAAGTTCGTTCTGCCCGCAATCGCGAAAGCCGGCGGCAGACAGGCCCGACATCCTGTACAAAACATCTGAGCGAACGCGAAAACTGAGCGAATGACCAGAAGCCAGCCGCCCTGCCGCCACCGGAATCCTGACGTGTCGCACAGGACGTGCACACAGTATCAGAACCCTGGTGGCAGAGTTCAGCAGCTGCTGGCCGGAACAGGTGCGGCGGCTGAGACAGGTGCCGTATCAGGCGAGCGGCGGGGTGGCCGAGCCAGGTGCGGCGGCCGAAGACGCTTCAACCGGCGCGGCGACTTCCGGACCGAAGTGGCTGAGTGCGAGGTCTTTCAGGCCTTTGAGATCGAGCTTGCCGGTGCCCAGGACGGGAATTTCGTTCACTTCCAGGAAGCTGGCCGCGTCGGGCAGCCACAGGTTGGGCAGCTCGCAGGCGGCCAGTTCGCGAATCAGCTGGTCCGGGGGCTGAATTCCCGGCCGGTGAATGACCACCAGGCGTTCTCCCCGGCGGGGATCGGGCACGGCGGTGACGGCCAGCCACGGCCGGCCATCGTCCTCGTCGGCCGTATCGCAGCTGATGATCCGGCAGAGCTGTTCTTCGATGCCGATGTGCGGCACCATTTCGCCGCCGATTTTGGAGAACCGGCTCTGCCGTCCGGTGATCTGAATGAAGCCCTCCTCGTCAATGCGGGCGAAGTCGCCCGTGTTGTACCAGCCATCCTGAATGACTTCCGCGGTTTTCTCGGGCTGATTCAGGTACCCCTGCATCACGTTGGGCCCGGCAATCAGCAGCAGGCCCTCCGCGTTGGTGCCCAGGTCTTCGCGGGTCTCGGGATTCACCACCCGCGCGTAGACACCCGGGAACGGCCGGCCGACGGTGCCAGGCCGCGAACCAGGCTGGCCCGCCTGCAGATTGCGGGAATCGGGCACGTTGGCGGCCGCCACGGGAGACAGCTCCGTCGTACCGTACCCTTCCGTGGGCTGCAGGCCGAATTTCTGCTCGAACTCTTCGGCCAGGTCGGCAGGCAGCTTCTCGGCCCCGGTGATGATCAGATTCAGGGTTTTCATCTGCTCCGGGGTGCAGCGTTTAATCCAGGTCCGCAGGAACGTGGGCGTCGCCATGGTAACCGTCACATGATGTTTCTCGCACAGCTTGCCGATTGTGCGGGCATCCAGCGGGTTGAAGTGGTACACGGCCTGCGGATCGAGCACCATGGGCAGCCACAGCGTGCCGGTGAACCCGAAGGAGTGGAAGAAGGGCAGCGCGCCCAGCAGCACGTCTTCCCGGTTGAGATGGAACAGCTGGTCCACGCCATCCATGTTGGACATCACATTGTGATGCGACAGCATCACCCCCTTGGGTTCCCCCGTGGAGCCGGAAGTGAAGATGATGGTCAACAGGTCGTCCGGGCTGATCCGCTGCAGTCCGTGCAGCCGCTCAGTGAGCCAGGCCGGGGACAGGTAAGCCTGCAGTGCTCCGGCCAGTTTGTCGGCCGTGGTCACCTTTTCCTTCAGGTCCTCAAGGAAGATGACTTCGCCCTCCAGCTGCATGGGTTTCTTCTCCAGAAACCGGCGGCTGGTGAGGATATGCTTCATACCGCACTGCCTGATGCAGGTATTCACCACCTCATCGGACAGAGTGTAGTTCAGGTTGACGGCCACATGCCGGCTCAGCCCCAGCGCCGCATTGACGACCGCTCCGCCGACCGAGGGCGGCAGCAGCACGCCCACGTATTTCTCGTCGTCGCTCAGCACGTGCCGTTTGAGCAGCCGCCGCATGACGACGGCTCCTGCCAGCAGCCGGCCGCCCGTCAGCGAGGCCCCGCTGGAGTCGGAAACCTTCACACGGGAAAGCGAACGACGGCACTGACGGACAAACTGCCGGGGAGGGACCACAGTGCGGGACTTGCGGGCAATCATGGCTTCGACTCCAATCTGTTCGACGGCATGCCGAACCTGAGCGGCTGTTTCCGGCTGTTCCAGAGAGTGGCCGAAATGGATGGATACGGGATAGGGCCAGCGGGTGGGCTTCTTCCAGAAGAATTTCCCGCCGTGAAAGCTGAACACGCTGCCCCACAGTTCGTCGAGGTAGACGGGAATCACGGGGCAGTCGGTCCCCTGGATGATTCGCAGCAGGCCCCGCTGAAACGGCTGCAGCTGGCCGGTGCGGGAAATCTGCCCTTCAGCGAAAATGCACACCAGTTCGCCGTTCTCCACGGCCTCCCGGGCGGCGCGGAGGGAACGCAGAACTTCCTTCGGCCCGGCATCTCCCTTGATGGGGATGACCCCGAAGATACGGGCCAGCCAGTTAAGGGCCGGCATCTGCACATAATCGGCGTAGGCCAGCATGCGGATCGGCCGGTGGGAGGCCAGCAGAATCATGACGCCGTCCAGCCACGAGATGTGATTGGAAACCAGCAGTGCCCCGCCCTCTTCCGGAATGTTCTCGCGGCCGTAGACCCGCACCCGGTAGGCGGTATGGCTCATCAGCCACACCATGAAACGAATGGTGGCCCCCGGCAGCAGCAGCACCGTATAGATCAGCACGGGCACCGTGCCCAGGCCGGCGGTGAGAAAAATCTGAGCCGCCGTAAAGCCGAGCACCTCGTTCAGCACATAGAACACGACAGCAGCCAGCATGATCAGCGAGAACGACAGGAAGTTGCTTGCGGCCAGCACCATGCCGCGGGTACGGACATGACTTCGCCGCTGCAGCAGCGATTCCAGCGGAATATTGAACAGGCCGGCGGAAATTCCCAGCAGGAACAGAAACACCGAAGCCCACCAGCAGGCCTGCTGTTGAGTGACCGGCCGGACCGGGTCGACCTGAACCGCGGCGACCCACAACAGGCAGGCCGACAGCGCGATGCCGGCAGCACCCAGCGGGACGATGCCCAGTTCCACCCGGCCGCCCGACCACCAGCCGGCCAGCACACTCCCCAGGCCCATGCCGGCCACCAGCACCACCAGCAGCGCACCCACCGCCGTTTCATCGACACCCAGCACATCGCGACCGTAGATGTTGATATTCACCTGAGCCAGCGAAGCGAGGAACCAGAAGAACGCGATGCCCAGGGCCGTCCGCAGCAGCGGGAGATCTTCGGCCAGCAGCTTGAGGCTGTGCCAGGTTTCGCGAACCGGGTTAGGCGGCAGGCGACGTGCGGGGTCAGCCGGGACAAGTCGCGGAATCGCCAGACTGGCCAGCCACCCGGCCACGGCGATGCCGGGCAGCAGCAGCATGACCAGGCCGATACCGCCTGTCGGGCTGGCAGCCGTGACGGACGCCGCTGTTTCACTGGCGGACGGAGGCAGAAAGAGGGCCGTGAACTCGGCCTGATGCAGGGCGAACAGGGCATATCCGCCAAAGGTCCCCAGGGCGGAGGCCACCACAGTGGTCAGGCCCATCAGGCCGTTCCCCGCGGAGATGCGGCTGGTGCTGATCAGTTCCGGAATACTGCCGAACTTGGCGGGTGCAAACAGGGCACTCTGGCTGCCCATCAGGGCCACCACGGCAAACAGCAGGTAGACCTGGCCGGAAAGCATGGCGGCAATGCCCAACCCCATCAGCACGATTTCGGCCACTTTGCAGCCCACAATGACGGACCGCTTATCGAATTTGTCGGCCAGGAAACCGGCCAGGCTGGTCAGCAGCAGATAGGGTAATGTGAAACAGATGGCCCCCAGCGTCAGCGCCTGGGCATCACCCAGCAGCAGCATGCCAATGGGAACCGCCAGCCAGCGAAACAGGTTATCGTTCACAGCCCCGAGGAACTGCGTGGCGAGCAGCCCGAGGAAGCCCTTCGAGTTCAGTCGCCCCGCGCGGGCATCTACTGTCGTTGAGAGGGGAGCAGTCTGCTGCATGCGCCACTGCTTTCGATAACCGGTTTCTGGTGAGTTGTTCCTGTCGGGCAGGATGCCCGGCCCGTGGAACACCGGGCGAAATGGCGAGCCGGATCTCACGTGGAATTTCCGGAGAAACCGCCGGCCAGCCCGACGGACTGATGCCCGGCTGACAGCCCTTCCGGTTCGACCTGCCTTTCAGCACACTCCACTGGTCGTCCAGGGGCAAATGTACTGGGCAGCTGTTTTTTTCGGAAGTCCAGTCTGGAACGCAGGATGCATCACCAGAGGGCCGCCCCGCATTTCGAGGCGACCTTCAGCATCCTTCTGGACTGGCAGGCAGACGATCTTCCGTGCAGGCCACAAGCTCCGGTGGGAGGCAGGGAGCCTGTCCCAGCATGATCTGTCGCAGCAGCACCCCCGTGACGGGCGACATCTGCAGACCGGACCGACCGTGCCCGGCCGCCAGGAACAGCCCGTCGCATCCGGGAACCGGGCCCAGCAGCGGCGACGTATCGGGAGAAACAGGACGCAGCCCGGACCAGCACTGCTCAACAGCAGCCTGCTTCAGGGCTGGAACCAGGGTGCCGGCAAACTGAATCAGTTCGGCAATGGCCACAGAAGTCGTGCTGCGGTCAAACCCTGCGTCCTCTTCCGTGGAACCTACCAGGACACGGCCATCGGGCCGTGGAACCAGGTAGCGTTTGCCATACTCAATCATTCGGCGAAATGGCAGGGGCTGCGTATTCAGCAGCACAATCTGCCCCCGGACAGGACGAATTCCCAGGACCGCCCGGCAGGCCGGACTGTCGGCCAGCGAGGGAATCAGCGAGAGCAGCGGCCCGGTCCACGGGCCGGCCGCCAGCACGCAGGCATCGGCCTGATGAGTGCCCGAGGGGGTGCGCAGCTGCCGAAACCGGCCACCGTACTGATCAATCTGCACCACGGGGCTGCCGCATTCAATTCGCACCCCCGCCTGACTGCAGGCGACCAGCAGCGCCTTGAGATGCCGGGGATTGCGGACCTGAGCCTGCCCCGGCAGTTCGAACCCGCCCGCCAGAAGGTCGCTGAGAGCCGGCTCCACCACCCGCAGAGATTCCGCCGAATGATCCGTCAACGGGATCTGTTCGTCGTGCCACTGCTGGCGTTCGAGATCCAGCGCAGGCAAATCTCCAGGAAAGGCCACATGCAGCCCGCCCGTCACCCGGTAACCATTGTCGACGCCCGTCTGCTCACGCAGTTCGGCCGACCATTCCGGCCACAGCAGATGACTCTGCGCCCGCAGTTGCTGCTCGGCCGAACAGGCCCGGCTGGTATTGCCGGGCGGCAGCATTCCCGCCCCCGCCCAGGAGGCTTCACGTCCCGGCTGTGTTCTTTCCAGCACGGTAACCCGCACACCCTGCTGTGCCAGTTCCCAGGCGACAGACAGCCCGATGACACCCCCACCCGCAACGAGCACATCCCTCATGTCGGCCTGTTCTGCTGTGGCAGCAGGAGGCACGCCACCGTGTACCTCCTGCCGTTGCGGGAAACCCGGAGAGTCTCTCGGCTGACTTCCTCTCAAAACCCGGCTGGCGGCTTGTCAGACAGAACCCGCCTGGCAGGTTCCCGTCGTCGAGGGTTTTGGCAGGCAACCTCAGTTGCGGCGGCCGCTGCCCTGCAATGCCGTGAAGAAGCCTCGGGCCACCGCTTCGCGGTCGGCAGTGTATACGCTCTTGAAGGCGGCATCCAGGCTGGTGCCACCCTGCAGGGAACGAATCAGCCGGCCGAATTTCGCCGGCCCCCCGCCCTGCAGCAGATACTTCACCAGGGCATAACCCACAGTGGAGGTTTCCGACGGGGAAAACTGACCATCCGAGAAGATGTTGGCCGGCCGGTCGGCCTGACGGGCCACAATTTCTCCTGCTCCGTCACCTACAGCGGCAAGGTAGGGATCGTTGGGTACCGCTGCACCGGCCAGTGCCAGGCCGGTACCACGGACAATCCAGTCCGGCAGTTTCGTGCCGTTCCGCATCAGGAAGGCACCCGTCAGATGATCCGTCAGCAGGGCTTTCAGGCCCGGCGTGTCCGCCGTGGAAGTATCGCCCGTGTCCTGCACCACAACGTAGGCATCTTCGAATGTTGGCGTAACAATCGCATGCCCGGCCATGTCCCGGGGGGCACGGCGCCCGTTAATGACCTGATTGAATTCCTCGTACCCGAAACGATCTTTCATGACGAAGATCGTCAGCTTGCCCTTCCACAGCCGGTCCGATTTCTCGCTGAACATGGACCGCAGAGACTTCGCGTGCTCTCGGGCCAGCACGTCGATTTCCTCCAGCCGGTCTCCCGAGACATTGCCGTACACAAAGAAGTCGGCACTCTCCACAATCCGGGGATTCTCCCGCGAGAGCACCTTCTTCCACTGTTCGTCGCTGCGGTCCCGGCGAAGCTGGGCGAATTCTTCGGGTGTCAGCTTCTCAAACCGGGCCATCTTCAGTTCGTCTTCCGAAGGCACCAGCGAGGTCAGTTCGGTCTTGGGGTCATCCCCGTCGAACTTCGCCCCCTCCTTGATCCACGTCTGCAGGTCGTTCCAGTTCTTGCGGGTAATCAGCCCCTGCCCCTGCGGCATCTTGATCGGGTCCTGCTTGCCCACCAGATCCCACATCCGGCTGGCATCGAGATTACCGGGAATCACCACGCGGCCGCTGTCGCCGCCAATCATCATCTTCTCGAACGTCTGAATCGAGAAGCCACTGCTGGAACGGCGGTCGTTGTGGCACCGCAGGCAGAGGTTCACCATCCACGGGGCGATGTCGTTCGTGAACGAGACGGTTTCGTCGCCGGTCGCCCGGGCAATGTCCACCTTCACCGCCGGCTTGTTCTCCGGTGCGTCCATCCCCAGCCGGTTCAGAGCCACATCCTTGCTGCCTTCGAATTTGGCGCCCGCGTTAATCCAGGCGGCAATTTTCTGAATATCGGCCAGCGGCAGTGCGGCGGCATTTCGCGGCATCCGCGAGTTATCCTGCGCCACCAGCCGGCGAATGAGCAGGCTGGCGTTCGCATTGCCAATCTGCAGCAATGGGCCACTGCGCCCGCCCTTCTG
>JAGQPV010000109.1 GCA_020426545.1 Planctomycetaceae bacterium | reverse complement strand
GGGATCACCCGATGGCCAGACAGCCTGTGGAGCCGCCCTGGCTCTGGCTGCCGATCCCCGGCTGGCTGTCAGCCTGATCGAACACCCGCCGTCTCCCGTTCCGGAAATCAGGCGGCTGATTGCCCAGCTGGGCAGCCCGCTGTTCGTTCGCCGCCGCGAAGCCTACCGCCGCCTGCGGGAACTCGCTCTGACAGCGGAAGAAGAACTGCAGCAGGTGGCTGGCAGCACGGGTTCCGTGGAAGTGGCCTCCCGCATTCGCCGGCTGCTCGACCGTCTGCAGGGACCGTCCCGCAACGCCCAACGGGAGCTGCGGCAACTGTCCCGGCAGCGACAGAGCCTGTTGACCGTGCGGGTGCTGCAGTGGGCCGGAACGCCCGCCGCCCGCAACCTGCTGGAACGGATCGCCGACGGAAAACACCCGGGCAGCGAAGCCGCTGCCGCAGACGCCCGCCGGGCCCTCGACTGGCTCGATCAGGCCGACAGTCCACGGGACGATGCACAGCACCAGTCCGGTTGCTCTGAGGAATCCGCGTCTGCCGCGCCGGCTTCCACCACGGACTGAGAATCCGCACCACGCCTCTGTTCGCAGCATGTCGCAGCGGCTCCAGAATTTTCACGGGAAGAACAGCATGCACAGAAACCGCCGCTTCGGTTGCCAGCTGGCCATTGTCATTCTGCTGGCCGGGCATGTCCTCTGCCCGGCGGCATTCGCCCGCGATCTGCATGTCGACCCACAGGCCGGGGATGACACTTCTCCCACCGGCCCCTTCGCCACCATCACCCGGGCGATCCGGATGGCGCAGCCGGGAGACACCGTCCACCTGAAGCCGATCACCTACCGCGATTACGCCGGCTTCTATGGCATTCAGGGCGAGCCGGGAAAGCCGATCACGCTCGATGGTCATGGTGCCACGCTGGAAGGATCCGACCCGCTGGACCCCGCCAGCTGGGAGGAAGCCGAGCCGGGCCTGTTCCGCTGCGATGACCTGATGCCCCGCATGAACCGGGCCATACTGCAGCGGTGGTTCTTCCTGTGGGACGGAGAGATGCAGCACATGGGCCGCACTTCCAAAGGCCCTTCCGCCCCGCTCAAACAGCCCGCGGACCTGGCACCCGGCGAATGGACCTTCCTCGAGAAAGCCGCGGAGAAGGAAGCCTCCGGCAAGCCGGCGGCATCGGCCAGCGCAGTGCTGGAGGGTGCATTTTATCTCCGGCTGCCGCCCGGCCAGAAACTGGAGGAGGCAAACATCTTCGCCCCCGTGCGTTCGGCGGGCGTGCAGTTCAGTGGCCAGGGAGAACGGCATAATGCTCACCTGGTGATCCGCAACCTGACCGCCACCCACCCGCATAACGATGGCTTCAATATTCACGGGCACTGCGAGGACGTGCTGTTCGAGAACATCCGGGCCATCGAATGCGGGGACGACGGCATCAGCGCGCACGAAACCGCCGAGTACTCGGTCGACGGGTTTGTCTCGATCGGCAATTCCACCGGCATCTGCGATACCGGGGCCAGCCAGACCACCTACAACCGGGTTTTCATTCGCGACTGCCTGGCCTTTGATCTCTACTTTCTGGATACAGGCCGTTACACCGTCAGTAACTCGGTCGTGCTGTCCTCGGCCGTGCGGCCGCTGTACATCACCGGGCGGGACGGCACCGAGGAACCCTGCCGGGTCACCTTGAACAACGTGCTGATTCGCCGCATCACCGGCGAGAACGAAGTACGTGTTTCCCGGAATTCCGTGCTGCATGCGGGCCACGTCAGTCTGCTGGGGCTGAATATTCAGGCCACCGGCGGCGAGGTGCATCTGCACGACTCTCTCATTGGCCCGGTACCGGCCGCCAGCGAACTGCCACCGACTTACGACTACATTGCCGCCGCCACCAGAAAGAGCATGAAGACGGAGGCGGAACAGAAGCCGGACACCTTCGCGCGGGGCCCGCTGAATCCCACTGTTCTGTTATGGCGGGATGTGCAGTGGACCGCCGACCGGAACCTGTACCAGATACAGAGTCTGCGGTTCGATAAGACCACATTCACTGCGGCACGCTTCGATGAATTCCGCCAGCTGACGGGGCAGGACGCGGCTTCCCGCTGGACGGCCGCGAACGTACCGGACAGCAGAGCAGGGGCCGCTCTGAAAGAACTGCAGCGGCTCGCCGTCCCGACGGATGACCCGGTCTGGCGTTCGTTCGGTCCGGCGGATCGGCAGTAAACGTCCGCGGGCCGGCGATCAAACCTGGATGGCGGGCACAGCCGGCCTTACTCTGATTTCTCCGCGAAAGACGCACGACCGAACTGCGCCGCCAGCAGTTTCCGCTCAGCATCGGTTTCCGGAACCAGTGCAAAAGCGCGGCACCAGCCGGCACTGGCCCGGGCGATTTTGACCGGCGCGCACGACACCAGAAATCCGGTGGCAGACGGAAGCTGGTCGAGACCGGCCAGCTTCTCAATCTGGCAGTATTCCCGGTCGATGCCGGCAAAGTGAGCCGGCCAGATCGCCCGTCCGTCGCCCGTCTGCCGGAACTCGGCCACCATGCTGGCAAAAGGCCGGTCCAGCGTATACGCATCGATGCCGATCACCCGCACGCCCTGGTCCGTCAGCCACAGGACGCCGTCCCGCCCCAGGCCCGGCTGCTGAAAATAGGCTTCCGAGTTCAGCCGGGCATCGGCCCCGGTCTGCAGCAGCACAATCTCCCGCTCGCGGAGCGTATGGCCGATCCCGTCCAGGGCCTGTTTGAGATCATCCACCGTAATCAGTTCGCCAGCCGCCCGGTGCCGGAAATCCAGCCGCACACCGGGTGCGAAGAACCAGTCCAGCGGCAGTTCGTCGATGGTCCGGGCCGGCTTCCCCTCGCTGGTGGGCGCATAGTGCCACGGCGCATCGACGTGCGTGCCGGTATGGGTGATCGCCTGGATCTCTTCAATCGCCCAGCCCTTACCGCCCGACCAGGCAAGATCCTCCGCGGTGACCCCGAAAAACTGCTGCATCTGCGACAGGCCTTCGGCCTCGTGCGTCACGTAGCGAATTCGCGGTTTGAGCGGCTCACTGACCGCTCCATCCTCCAGGGGCACACTCAGGTCGATCAGCTGCATGGGCAGGGTGCTCGGTCTTTGCTCGGGCGGGAACTTCCTGGTGATTACTCTTCCAGGACCGTTCGCAGGAACTGAATGGCCCGGGCCGCATCGCCGGGACGGTCATCGCCCGTGGTGCGATCGACCGTGAACCATCCGTGGTATTCGGCTTCACGAATCAGCGGCAGCAGTTCATCCCAGCCGACTTCTCCCCGGCCCACAGGTACTTCGATACCCTGTCCGTCGATATCGCGAATCGCGTCCCGGGCCTGAATATGCACCACCTGGCTGTACAGGGCCCGCCAGGCCGCTTCGACATCCTGCCCGGAGAGGGCAATGGACGCCGGGTCGAAACTCAGCCCCATCGGCCCGGCCGTAATCTTCCGCATCAGGGCCAGGACATCGTCCACGGGGTCGCGGGCGGGCGTCAGTGCCAGCATCACTCCGCAGCGGTTGCCATGCGCGGCCAGGTCATTCAGCACGGCCTCCAGCACTTCCCGCGGGCCGTCTTCCTCGGGCAGCCGGCCCATGCGGGTGACGACAATCCGACTCTGCAGATCCCAGGCGAACTGCATCGTCTGTTTCAGCGTATCGATCCGCCGATCCAGATCCCGTTCGTCCCACAGCGGGCGATCCGGTTCCACCAGCAGCGAGGAGATCACCAGGTTTCGTTCGGCCAGGGTCAGCAGCAGCTGCCTGCGCCCCGATCCCGACAGTTCCGCCGGCTGCAGTTCGCGCACTCCATCGAACTGCAGACCATCGGCCCCGTATTCATGGGCCGGACGAAAGACTTTCTGAACTGGCAACTGCAGGCACCGGGCTGCCAGCGCGATCTGCGGTCTGCGCATCGTTCTCGTTTCATTCATTCTGACGGAAGGACAAAGGGGATTTCATACCGACGCCATGGGCGAACCGCATTATACGACACAGCCGGCAGAACTGCGGGAACCGGCTCGTTCCATGCAGCCGGAACCGCACCGGCCCGCAACAGGAGCTGATAGAACCGGCGCAACTGCCCGGTCAGGGCTTCCGCCGGAACCGGTTTCCGGGGATCTGCCCCTCTGGCCGGCCGAACTGAGTTTCAGACGGGATCTGTGTCGATCATTTCTGCAGGAGGCACCCGAACTGACAGGCGACGGCCTGCCGGGTTTCCCCTCGCGGCCCGTGCGGCCCCCGCAACCGGTGCCCGGCACTGCCCGGTTCCCTGAAGCACGTTCCCCGCAGTCGCCGGATTTTCAGCAACCAGCCCCAGCAGACTCTCAGCCGATGGCATGATGATAGCTCTCTCAGCGGCAATCTTCCAGATCTGTGCGGCGGCTGTCCTGGCCGCTGTGCCCGGCGATGCGCCACCCGCTGCGCCCTCCGATGTGTCAGCCAGTGCGTCGGCTCAGCCGGCCGCCCGGCACGATCCATTTGCCGGAGCGGATGAAGTCATCCGGCACTCGTTTTCTCCCGCGGAAGACCGCGACTTCGACCAGCTGCCCGACCGCTGGACCCGCCGCAAGGGCGTGCAGTTTCCCCGCTATGTCCGCTGCACCATCGACCGCAACCAGGGCGTTCGTCGGGAATCCGCCCCGCTGCTGCCGCAGCAGAGTCTGCATATGGAGCTGAACGGCGGGCAGGCCGCCATGTATTCGCCGGTGGTCCCGCTGAAGGGAATTCACTCGTACGTGTTTGAAGGCCGCATTCTCACCAGCGGGCTGAAGCACAATGCGGCGATGCTGTCGCTGTCGTTCCTCAACTCCCGCCGGCAGCGCATCCAGCGGTATCTGACGCAGCCCGTCACCGGCACGCATTCTGAATGGGTCACCCTGCGGATTGGTGCGGTCGCGCCCGGGCCGGAAGCCCGGTTCGTTGTGATTGGCTGCCACCTGCTGCAGGGCAAGCGTAAAGACATCCGCGGCGATGTGTGGTTCGATGAACTGTGGGTGGGCCGATTGCCTCTTTTGACGCTCGAAAGCAATTACCAGACGCATTTCCGGCGGCAGGATTCGCCCATCGAGGTGACGTCCTATGTCAGCGGTCTTTCTCCGGGTCACAATTATCACCTGGAAATGCAGATCACCGACAGCAGCAACTACCTCGTCGACTCCCGGCGATTCGATTTCCGCGAAGGCCCGGAGCAGCCCGCAGCAGCCGACGGGCAGCAGCCGGCCAGCAGCGAGACACAGGTCAGCAGCGAGCCAGCCGACACCGCTGCGCCTTCCGGACCTGCTGACAATCCGCCCGACAGCGAACCCGCGGAACCGGAACGGCACAAACTCGACTGGAAGCTGCCACCACAGGAAAACGGCTTCTATCGGGTCATCTCGACGCTGTACCGGGAAGAAGAAGTCATTGTGCAGAAGGTCTCCTCCTTCATTGTGATCGACCTGATTACTCACCCGGGCGCGGGGCGGTTCGGCTGGTCGATGGAGACCGGCACCGCCGAAGCGGAACTTCGCGAGCTGGCCGATATTGCTCCCCAGGCCGGTATCAACTGGATCAAACTTCCCCTGTGGCGTTCCGTCTCGCGGGACGACCTGGAACTCCCGGGGCGGATTTCGGAATTCCTGGAACTGCTGTCGCGCAGACGGATTACCCCCGTCGGCATCCTGGACGATCCTCCCGACAATCTCCGCCAGCAGTTCTCCCGGAACTGGCCCGGCGTGAGCGAAATCTTCATGATGCCCACCAGTTTCTGGTCGGGCTCTCTGGAACCGGTCATCGCCCGGTATTCGTCTCATGTGCAGTACTGGCAGCTGGGCAGCGAGCGGGACACCAGCTTCATCGGCCGGAAGAACATTGCCGACCTGCTGGGTCGGGTGAAAGACGAGTTCGACCACATCGGCCGCGATACCCGGCTGGGCGTGCACTGGGACTGGGACGAACCGCTGCCTTCCGGAACATCACTGCCCCAGTCGTTCCTGTCTGTCAGCAGTTCGAAACGGCTGACGGAAGCGCAGCTGCAGGAGAAACTGCAGGAATCGAAACTGTCCGGCGTGCCCCGCTGGGTGCTCATCCGCCCGCTGCCCCGTTCCACCGTCTCGACCGAAATGCGTGGAGCCGACCTGATCCAGCGGATGGTGGCCGCACATGCCGGCGGTGCCGAAGCCATTTTCGCGTCGGATGTGTTCGATCCGGAACATGGCCTGCTGCGGCCGAATGGTGCACCCCAGCTGCTGTTTCTTCCCTGGCGAATCACCGCGACCGCGCTGCAGGGCTCCACCTGGCTGGGCAGTCTCACGCTGCCGGGTGGCTCGGTCAATCATCTGTTCGACCGGGGAGATGAAGCCGTGCTGGTGATGTGGAATGAAGAACCCGTGACGGAGAAACTGTTCCTCGGCAACCGGGTGCAGATGGTAGACCTGTGGGGACGTCAGCGGCGGCCCGAAACCGACCCGGAAACCGGCCAGCAGATCTTCCTTGTCGGCCCGGTGCCCACCATCGTGCGGGGCTGCTCCCGCGAGGTGGCCCTGATGCGGCTGGCAGTGCGTTATGCCAGCGGACAGGCCGCCAGCGCGTCGGGATCCCATCTGGATGCTGTCACCGGCCGGAACGCTTTTCCCCAGGGAATCGACGGGACGGTGAAGGTACATATGCCGGCCGGCTGGGATGTGCAGCCGGGGGAATGGGCCTTGCGGGCTGCCGTGGGCGAGGAGTTCCGGCTGCCACTGGCCCTGAATCTGCCCGGCACCGCCAGCCAGGGCAAAGAGCTGACAGAGATTGAATTCAACATCACCGCCGACAGACCATACCGTTTTCGCGCCTGGCGGACTTACGAGATTGGTCTGGGTGACCTGCACCTGGCCGTGGTGGAACGCGTGCACGAGGATGGCCGGTACGAGATCGAACAGATCATCACCAATAACACCACGCCGGAAGAACGGCTGGACTTCCGCTGCAGCCTGTTTGTACCCGGTCATCGACGGCAGAAGCGGAATGTCACCCGGCTGGGCAACGGGCAGGATCGCAAGCTGTTTCTGCTGCCCAGCTTTGCCGCACTCGAAGGTCAGGAACTGTGGCTGCGGGCCGAGGAAATGTCGGGCCGCCGCGTGCTGAACCTCCGCTGGATCGCCGGCTCGGAAATGGAGCAGGAAAAGAAGGAATCGACCGACGAACTGACGAACACCCTGCAGAGCCGCACGCGGGCCCTGTCCCGCCGAGTTCCGGAAGAAAGCCTGTCACCCAAACAGTAAGCGCCTGTCAGCTGCACGGCAGGCACCGCTGGCCCGTTCCACAAAAGGCGGCCGGCGGAGTGGTTCCGCACAGGCTCACTTCGAAGTGCTCTCCGGCTCGAGGCCCATCTCCCTCAGCAGCTGCTTCATGTCGTCCCACACAAACTTCTTGGCGCCGGGATTCCGCAGCAGGTAGGACGGGTGGTAGGTACACAGCACCTTCGCCCGGCCGAATTCCTGAAAGGTTCCCCGCATCCTGCCGATGGGAGTCGTTACTCCCAGCAGATTCTGAGCTGCGACCGAGCCCCAGCAGACGATGTACTCGGGATCGACCGTGGCAATCTGCTGATCGAGCCATTCCCGGCAGTTGGCGGCTTCCACCGGTGTGGGGTTCCGGTTCCCCGGCGGGCGGCAGCGGAGAATGTTGCAGATGTAAATGTCTTCCCGCTGAAAGCCGCAGGCCTGGATAATCCGGTCGAGCAGCTGGCCGGCCTTCCCCACGAACGGTTCGCCCTGGCGGTCTTCATCGGCCCCCGGTGCTTCGCCAATGAACATGATCCGCGCGGCCGGGTCGCCCACACCGAAGACTGTCTGCGTGCGGGTACTGGCCAGCTCCTCGCAGCGGGTACAGCCCGCCACGCAGGTGGCCACTTCGGCCAGCCGGGCCGCCCGCTCCTCGCGGGACAGCGTCTGCAGTTTCGTGTTCGGTGGCGTCGCCGCATTCATGACGGGCTCCGTTCCGCGGGCCGCTGGTGCCGGAGGACGGACAGCCTCCAGCCTGCGATTACCTGTCTGAGAGTGGCCTGGCTGAGAGCGGCCGGGTTCGGAAGGGCCGCCTCCCGAGTGACCGGCAGGAGAATGGCCGGCGACTGTCGTGTGGTGGTCCGCGGGAGGCCTCTCCGCTGCTTCGCGGGGCCGCTCCACCGGGGAACTGGACTCCGTTGCCGGCCGGGCCCATGGGGCGGGAGGAACTTCGGCCGATGGCATCCGCGGAGAGTACTTCAGGCCGCTGCGGCGAAACCCGTCCAGCGACTGCGCAAGCAGCCGACGAACCCGCTCGGCGGGTGAGGTGCGGTCGAACGGGTTGCCGGAAGAACCGGAGGAGGAAGTCTGGCCGTCCATGTCCCGATCATATCACTCGCGGTGAAATCTGCGAGCGCCGGCCGGTCAGTCATCTGCCTGGTGCTGGCGGATGGTCTGCACGATTTCATCCGGATTGGGAATACCCTTCACTTCGATTTCCAGATCGTCCTGGCCGGAACTGGAGAGAGCCAGACTGCCAACCCCCATCAGGCGGTCGGTGAAGGACTGGTTCATCTGCAGGTTCCGCACGTCTTCGTGCAGCACCTCGGAGGAATGACGGTCCAGCAGGCCCCGCCGCAGAATGGTGCGTTCGGTGGTCACAATCAAGGTGGTCGCCATCATGCGAACCCACCAGACCAGCAGGCCCACACCGGCGCCCACCGCAACGGCCCCGGAGACGATCATCAGCACACCGGCAGGCAATCCGAATTCAAAGGTTCCCGCCAGCCCGCCGAAAAATCCGATGCTGCCCAGAATCAGCAGCGACCACAGACCAATGCTGGAAAACGGTCGGTTCCGAAACATGGCCGGATGCCGTTCGAACAGCGTCGATTCCAGGCTCCCGCTGGCGACGGGTACTCCGGTTACGGATTCTCCGCCTGGCTGGTCACTGTACATTTCCCCGGAAGGCGGTGTCGCGTTGAACACGAGACCGCACTCTTCCCGCGGGCATTCCACCGCACTGCCCAGCTTGGCCGCTGGAATCTCGACGACGGACTGACAGTGCGGGCAGCGGAAGCGAACGGACTTCATAGTTGGTTCCATCAGATCAGCAGTAAATTCCGTGAGACCCCCGCGGCTCCGGTCGTAACCGGTTTTCAGGGTGGGGCAGATCCCGAGTTCGGGTCGGGCGCCGTTCTGTCGTGGATGCGGCCTGTCCCGTCCATTAGGGCGAAGCCATGCAGGGCCCCGCAGAGTCTCCCCGGAGGGAAAGGCCGTTTTCCAGCACCCGGCCTACCTTAACGCGCCGGCAGATCAGCCGGGATAGATACCTGGTGGATTTTCCGTGAAGGAGCATCCGGGAGGGTGCCCTGCTGCAGCCAGTGAAGGCAGGCGGCTACCACCCGGAAGAGAGATTTCGGCCGGACAGGCTGTTTGCCGCAGTTCAGGCGGCCCGGCGGACTTCGGGCTCCGGCACCGGCTTCGCAGGTCGCAGCGAGCGACGGGCCTGGCGACGTGCGGCATCGGCGGCAATCGCCCGCCACAACAGCTTCCAGTCGTTGGCCAGGCCAGCTTTCGGCAAAACGACTGCACCCGCTGCGCGGGACATTTTGCCTGCCACTGCCACATCTTCGCCGGCGGACAGATAACCGTGCAGAAACCGCAGCAGCATGGTCGGGCTGAGCGAGGGTTCCGAGAGCGCCCATTCCGCCAGCCGGCCCAGGTTCTGCACCCGGGTGCCAAAGGAAATTGCCGACTTGCGGCAGATCCCATCCAGATCGACCAGCAGCCCCTGCACGCCGTCGCTGGTATTCCTGACCAGTACATTCCCTGGTTTGAGATCCCGGTGAGCGGCACCCGCCGCGTGCAGTCGGCCGATCAGCAGCCCGACTTCCACGGCCGCATCCCGCAGCACCCGCGAATGGAAGCAGGACGGGGAAGAGCGGTCACTGCCGCTGTAACCGGAGGCTTTCGCCGCATGATGCGAGACGAACTGATGCAGGTTCGCGGAACCGTCCACCCATTCCGTCACCAGCCACGTGGGACGATCGGTCCGCCAGCGGAAAGGCAGCACAACCGCCAGGGGCCGCGCGGTGGAGATTTTTCGCTCCAGCAGCCAGTGGCCCAGACGAAACGTCCGCAGTGCGTGATTTTGCCGAAACAGCGACGAAAAGCGTTTGAACCAGGTGCGGCGGCGGACCCGCTTGATCGCCACTTCGCACTGCTCTCCATCGACGGGCAGCCGGCTGCGAACCACCACAGCCGTCCGGCCATGCTTCACGGTTTTTCCACGACCGGCCCGCAGGACCAGTTCCGGGTAATCGGCCAGGCGTTCCAGACACTGCCGGGAGAATCCGCGCACGGCACGGACTGAACCTGCACGGCCCTTCACAACGTGGAACGACACCGGAAACATTCCTGTACGGGATTGACGGGGCAGTGATCCGCGACGCATGAGACGACTCCGACACCGGCTTCGTGGGTTGCCGGTATGCACGCTCTTTCCGGAGCCGGTCTGGCGTCCGGCAGGGCAGGGCGGGGAATCTTAGGGCGCAGGACGAACAGCGCAAAGACCAGTGTGCCGCCCGCTTCCGCAACATTCCGCCAACCGGCAGATTCCACTTCTTCGCTCCGGTCGGGGCTGTCGCCCATCCGGCCAGGTGAGAGAGAAGCCAGAGTTCCGCGGGCAGAATACGGCGGGCAGAGGGCCGGTCCCGGTCGCTGCGGAACAGACGGGGAAAAACTGCCCCCGGAAAACAGAGCAGTCCCCGCCGATGCGCTCCATGCTGCGCACCGACGGGGACTGAAGAGTGACTGGTCAACCGGAAAGGAGATATGTATCGGTTCGCCGCGGCGAGTGGCCGGGGAACAATCGCTGCGAGGCCTGCGCGATTGGCGCAGCCACTCAACGGCGGAAGCGATAATCCCCGTTCTTCCGGTCGAAGTCACGGTCGGCCAGTTGTGGATTCAGAACCAGATCAGCATAGGTGTATTGTTCAACGAGGGTTGTTTCGTCCACATCCGCATCCGCTCCGTCCTGGCCGTCTTCCGGCCAGGTCCACGCTGCCAGGCTGACAGGCAGCCCGTGCTCGCGATCAAGGTGCAGGACTGATTTGCGGTAATACTCAGATGTTTCCCGGCTGCGATGCGTCAGCGTAAACCGGTAACAGGGAAAACCGTTCAACTCGGCCTGATCGGTCAGGACGAGCGTCAGCCGGTCAGCCAGTGGCAGTTCTTCCCGGCGGCGTTCCAGCAGCCGGTCCACCAGCTTCAGCAGCCCGATTTCCGTGACCGGATGCCGGGATTCCCGCATCGCAATCGTTCCATTCGGATCAAGTTTGATGGACGGAATCAGCCGGGCTTTCCAGCCGCCGGGATGCACAATCATTTTCCCGTCGTTTTCTCCATCGACAAACAGCAGTTCCCGTCCCCTGTCTCCTTCCAGCCAGTTCATATAAACACTGAAAGGACTGTGCCGGAGTTTCAGTTCCATCACCTGTGAGGTCAGGTCACCCCCAACTCGTTCCTCGCGATGAAATGTGGCCGTATATCCGTCGATCTGCTCCAGATAACTGCGGGCTTCTTCCAGCAGCAGCAGATTGAGCTTCAGCGCCAGCGGCCCGGTCACATGCACGCGGGACAGCCGCGACAGCGCAATCGGCTGAGAAGACCTCCCGTCCAGCAGACGTTCATCGGTCAGCGAAGCCATACGGATCAGGGGAACGGAATCGGCCGTCGGCTGGGGAACCAGTGGTCCGTCGAGCGAGGCAATGCTGGCCTGCTGCACGGGGGACGCCACGACCGCGGGAGCCTCCCGACGATTCTCCCGCGACAGGGCCACGGCCAGCGCACCAATCGACAGGCCAATGGCCAGCAGGTTGCGCCGGCGAAGTTTTTTGCGAATGCGGCGGGCGATTCGCTTCTCACGGGAAAGTTCCCGTTCGGGGGCGGCACGTCGTGTGTCGCTGTCACTCATGGGTGGTACTCCTCGGGCTGCGGATTCTGGCTGCTTCAAATCGATGATGAGGTAGAGGAAGCCCCGGGACCGGACAGCATGGGCTCACAAACCGGCAGCAGAGAATTCTGCGGTGCTGGCCGTTGCACGGAGACGACGTTTCTTTCTGCCGGGTGATTTCCGGCGCGGGGTTCCCGTGGTCTAGATCGTCCAGCGGAAC
>JAGQPV010001098.1 GCA_020426545.1 Planctomycetaceae bacterium | reverse complement strand
CCGCGTATTCCATGGATGAGTCAGCGGCCCGGCTGACGGAACTCGATATTCGCCTGCTCTCCGGCCGCATCACGGGAACCGCGATGGTGCCGCTGCAGGAGGGATTGCCGCAGGGAGCGGACGCCACAGCGACGCTGCAGACAACCGAGCCCCTTCAGCTTGAGCCACTGGCTGCCGCACTTGCCGGAAAGCCCGTGCCCGTGGTCGGCCGACTGAATCTGTCGGCGGAAGCCTCAGTCCCCCGGCCCCGGCTGACCGAGACGAAGGCATGGCAGTTCCACGGCGAAGCAGCCATCGCCGGCGGCACCGCATGGGGCCTGGCGATCGATGGTGAACCCGTGCAGGCCGCGCTGCAGAATGGCACGCTGTCCCTCTCGAAAACACAGCTGTCATGGGGCCGGACGGAAATCGGGCTGGCTGGTGAGGTCGGGATTGAGGCTCCCAATCCGTGGTCAGCCAGCCTTGGCATTGAGGCCGTCAGTCTGGACGACCTCACCCGCACTGTGGACGACATCCGGCCGCCGTTCGCCGTGGCCGGCAGTGGAGAGTTCACCGGCAGTGCGAAGGGCACCCTGCAGCCGTTCGACATCGCCGCCACGGGAGACGTGTCTTCCGACGGACTGACGGTCGCCGGCGCACGGGTGACTGCATTCAACGCCCGCGCCGCGGCCGATCGCCAGCGGGTTCGCCTGACCGAAATGAAGCTGGAACTGTATGGCGGAC
>JAGQPV010001097.1 GCA_020426545.1 Planctomycetaceae bacterium | reverse complement strand
GGGATCACTACCCGGCGGCCATGTCGGTGCTGGTTTCCGGGGGTGGCATGCAGACCGGTCAGGTGATCGGTTCCACGACTTCCAAGGGCGAACGCCCCAAAGACCGCAAGCTGGAGCCGAACGATCTGCTGGCGACGGTGTACCAGTACCTGGGCATCGATTACAAGCGGATGCTGCCTGATGCCTCCGGACGTCCCGTGCCGCTGATTCCCTCCGGCGAGCCGATTCCCGAACTGCAGGCGTGATCCAACCCGTGGCGGGAAGTGAAGAGTAAGGCGGCCTGTCGGGTGGCACTGGCAGCTTGCCTGCCAGTGTGTCTTCGGCCAATAAGAAGACGGCCGGTACCACCGGCCCTGCGGGAGAGAAGATCCCGCACCTGCCGTTTCCCGCGGGAGAGCGGCTTCGTAGAAGACCACGCCCGTCGTGCCTCCGGGACGTGCCACACGCCCGAACTGCAGGCGGAGTGCGCACGCGGGGGAAAGCGGTTGCTTATTCCTCGTTCCGGCGACTGCGGGACCGGGCCACGCCCAGCTTTTCGATCAGGCTGGCGTAGCTGGCCAGGGTTTCATCGAGCGAACGCTTGAGGCCGACCATTTCCGTCTGCTGCGACTGCACCGCGCGGAAGACGGGTTCCATCCAGGAGTGCATCAGCTCGAACTGCTGGCGGAGGACATCCAGCAGTGTGGGCGGAATGCGGTTCACCACCGTAATGCGGTGCGGGTCGCTCCGTGCCTGCCGGG
>JAGQPV010001096.1 GCA_020426545.1 Planctomycetaceae bacterium | reverse complement strand
CATCGGGAATACCGTGCGCGCGGTTGTTGTTGTATTCGATGTCGTTGCCGCACATCTGAAAGTTGCGGATTTCACTTTTCTCGACGCGGATGCCGCCGAGTCGGCAGTAGCTGATGTGCGAATTATTGATGATCGCCTGATGCAGATTGAGCCGATCGAAATGGACGCCGATCCCCGTGTTATGGTAGATGTGACAATGCGAGATGATCAGATTGCGTGCCCGTTCGGTGACATGCACCGCGGTGCGGACGCGGCGAATGAGCAGTCCGGTCAGCGTCGGCTGGACCGCGCCGATGATCTCGATGCCGTCGGCTTCGGGGTGATCCCCTTCGATTTCGAAACCCGAGAGCGTCGGCATCCGTTCGTTTTCCCAGACGTCGGGTTTGAATGACGCGGGATCGGCCGACCCGCCGTGCGTCCCCTTGAGCACGATCGCGGGACCGGCATGCGCGACGATCAGTTTCGCGAGCCCACCCTGACCGTGAACGGCGCGGCGTTGATGCCGGGCGAGATCGACGACCAGCGTGCGCGTCAGCCGATAATCGCCGCGCGGAATCTCCACGAGACCGTCGCCGTTCTCGAGTGCATGTTGGAAAGCGTCGGTGTCGTCGGCGATGCCGTCGCCTACCGCTCCGAATTCGTGAAGGCTGCTCATATCTGTCTCTCCATTCGTCGATCAATCGATGTCAATTGCTGATGTTAACTCTCGTGCTGCGTGGAATTCCATTCGAGTAAACTTTCCAGAA
>JAGQPV010001095.1 GCA_020426545.1 Planctomycetaceae bacterium | reverse complement strand
CGGAAAACGAGGAGTCGATAACGATGGCTGAACCTTCCCCCCCCAACTTACTGATACTGCTGACCGACGACGAGAAGCTGGGTCGCATGACCGTGCAGCTCGAGGGCTTTATGGCTTTCACCGATCAGCTCATCACGGACCTTGAGAAACTGGAGGAGGATTGGCGCGGCACGGCTTCCCCCGCCGCTATGCGGGCGAGCTTTAAACATCGACGCAGATGGGTGTAGAATCGACGGCATGGCAAATTCGCAATCGAGTGACGCCCCGGACGAGCCGCAAGGTGTCTACCATACGTCCGATCCAAATTCAGCTCACATGCTGAAAGCTCTGTTGGCTGATTACGGGATCACGGCCCACGTCGTGGGCGACGCTTCACTGATTGCTTCAGCCGAGTTTGGTATGGGACGAGGCGCCATTTCAGTCGTCGTCAATTCACGCGACTTCACCGTAGCCCGCGGCATCTCCACCGCCTTCCAACGCCACCTCTTTGGCAGTTCTCCCCAGACAGATTCCCCGCAGGCAGATTCACCCCAGGAACACGAACCGGAAGCACATTGGGCGGATTGGCCTGTGTGCCGCAATTGCGGGAAACCCCGCCAAACGCGCTGTCCCATCTGTCGCACGGCCGGGTCAGAATTCCGCTTGGCCGATCCCGGTCCGCTGCGAGTCCAATCCGCAGTCTCACTGATCTGCCCGATTTGCGACGACCCGTTCGAACCCAAGTTCTACCGTACCTGCAGCTGGTGCGGCCACGAACATA
>JAGQPV010001094.1 GCA_020426545.1 Planctomycetaceae bacterium | reverse complement strand
TGACTCTTAAACCCGCGTAGCAGGCCAGATGCAGCAGGAGGACGCTGCAGAGCAGGAGGCCGAAGTCTCTGAGACTGCGAAATCTGCTGAAGACCAGCATCGTGGAGCAGAGGACCGCTGCGGGCAGCAGGGTGAAAATCAGAAAGAAGACCAAACCGAACGCCATCTGAGCCAGGATGTCCGGAAGCGGGGGCATGGGCGGCCTTTCGATTCCAGGTCTGTAACTGCCGGGCAGGAAGCAGGGAAGACGAAGGCCCCTCATTCCTTCCCTGAAGCGGGAGCGAAACAGAGGCAAGGCCACGCCCTTCCGTTGTCAGGGCGTGCCACACGGTCGGCGGACGGCGAGGACGAATTCCCCTCACCCCAACCCCTCTCCCTCTGGAGAGGGGCTTTCAGGAGAAGGCCATAACGGTTGGGCAGGGGGATGGAAACTGGCGGCCCTCGTTACGCCACCTTCGAGATGAACTCTTCGAACTTGCCGCCCGCGGAGCGGGGCAGGGGGGCGGAGCTGCAGGTATAGCGGAGCGGGAAGGGGTGGCCCAGGGCCTGCTGAATGATGGTGGACAGCGCGGACTGTTCGCCGGAGTACAGCTCCCGGTCGAGCGTGAAGCGGACTTCGATATCGTCGATGGCGTGCTGCACCAGCTGGAACTGGCGGATGGGGGCGACATCGCGAAAGCGACTGAACCCCACCAGCGGCCAGTGACGGCTGCCATCGGGCAGGACGACGCTGTTCCTGGTGCGGCCGATGATGCGGGAC
>JAGQPV010001093.1 GCA_020426545.1 Planctomycetaceae bacterium | reverse complement strand
TGTGAAATGATCATCTTCAGATCGGGGCAGGCCACGGCGATATCCTCCAGCAGCACCGGATTGGCGTATTTCAGCGGAGCGTTCCGCACGAAAGTGGTTCCCTGGTGGATGTTGACCGGAATCCCCAGCTCTTCGGCTTTCCTGAAGAGTCGGATATGCCGCGGATCGCCGGGATCCCAGTTCTGATAGATCGGTGAAACCTTCAGACCGCGGAATCCGAGCTGTGTGACATAGTATTCCAGTTCCTCAACACAGCCGGGATCGTTTGGTTCCACCGAGCACCAGCCGATGAACTTCGGCTGATTATTGCGAACAAATTCGGCAATCAGCGGCTGGTCTGCCACGATGCCTGAATACCGTGCTTTAATTCCGAATACGACGACACGATCACATTCCTGTGTCGCTGCCAGCAGTTGATCCGGTCGGGAATCGAAGGCATTCTGCTGCTGCTGTTCGCTGCCGGCAAAGTACACATCCGGCGTCATGCGCATCTTTGCGCGTTTCGCTTCCAGAGCGAACCGGACGAACTCGTCCGAAAAGTGTTCCGGGTACCACATCAGGTTGGTGTGTGTATCAACGAGCATCAGATGTACTTCTTTGCAACTTTTGCAGCCACTGCACCGGTCGTATAGAAACCGACTGAAAGCTGTCCGACCTGTGTCAGCAGGTCGTAAGCCTGCCAGCGATTCCAGCCGTAGTCGGATTCGAGCCACAGGATCAATCGGGCGTAGCTTTCGGCAATGGCTCGCTCGATCGGCAGTGCAACGGCAACGCTCATCAGTTCTG
>JAGQPV010001092.1 GCA_020426545.1 Planctomycetaceae bacterium | reverse complement strand
AACGGCTGCATCGATAAGGCGTTCGCAGGTACGACCTCCGCAGACTGGCCGGGGTATCGGCTGATGTTGGCACGCTGCAGTGCCACGGTCGAGCATGATTGCCGGGACGAAATGTTCATTTCCACTGCTGATCCGTTAGAGGATCGGGCAACTGCCGGACGGCTCGCGGCCTGCCGATCTCGCGCGGATTTCGCGCTGGCTGTGGCGTCTTCATACTGGAACCCGCAGTTGCTTCCATTCCTCCTCAACGGCGGTACAATCCGAAATGTGTCATCACAAGCGGAGTTGTACCATGCCCGGGCGAACGGTGCTGTATCAGTGGATCGGTCACAGTGACCTGCGGGCAATGGCAGGCGACTTGCCGGCAGCCAGGCGTCAGAAGATTCTCGACCGCCTGACGGGGCCTCCGCCGGCTGATGGCGACCTGGGGCCGACGAAGACTCTTCTGTCGAACAATTCTTTCGACGAGGTTCGCCTCCTCAGCAATTACGACCGGCAATGGAACCGCTGGTTCGAGGAATGGCTCGGCACGCTGGCCACGGTCACCGAAGTTGAGCTGACTCAGCCAACCGACTATGGAGCAATCTTCGAGATCGCCGATCGCGAACTCTCGCTCCTCCGCGAGTCGAAGGACTGGCCCGAAACACAGCTCTGCCTCCATCTGAGCCCGGGCACGCCGGCCATGGCGGCTGTGTGGCTGCTGTTGGGAAAGACCCGCTTCCCGGCCACCTTCTACGAGACCTCCCGGGATGGACGGTCGTGGAAGACGGACGTTCCGTTCGAACTGATTGACGTCATTCCCG
>JAGQPV010001091.1 GCA_020426545.1 Planctomycetaceae bacterium | reverse complement strand
CCCGCTATGTACTGTTCCGGATGATGGGCAATGTGGCCCTCGATGCGACAGCCGGCTCCGTCCCGCTGGTAGGCGATATGTTCGACGCCGCATGGAAGGCCAACCTCAAAAACCTCGACCTGCTCGAACGGCACATCGCCCGCCGGAAGAAGAAGGAACAGAAGCAGAAAAAGTAAACTCCGAACGGGAACAGCTCTGCCGGCGGGTGTGCCACTGCTGGCTTGTCCAGCAGTGTCCGGTCCCCAGGTTTCCGAGTCTCTACAGAAGAAGAGGACTTTGGTTCCTGCTTCGCTGAATTCGAACGTCACACACGCCACTGCCGGCCTTCCGGCAGTGGCATTTTTGTGCGCCCGATCTCAAGCAACCGGCCCCGTGCAGCCTCTCCTGCCTCGCAACGCCCCAACTGAGCAATGTGCCCCGCGTGGCCTGTCGATTTCTGTTTCTGTGTTCCGCCGGTATTTCCGGCCCTGTCTTTGCAGGTCAGGCTGTGCCTGACGTCTTTCCCTTAAACCAGATTGAGCCCGCCGGCAGAGCCAGACGCCGCATTCCGCCCCCCTCTTTCGAGCCAGGCAGCCCCAAATTGCTGTCAACGCCTGCACAGCGTACACTGGCGGGTTCACGGGTGGCCCCGGCAGCCTGTCTGCCCCTGTGGTGCCATGTGCCTCGTGGAATGACAGCTTCGCCCGCAGCGAATGGCCGGGTGACGAGGACTTCACTCCGGCCCGCATGATTGCGGGACTTTCGAAGGAATTTCCGTGCGTTACGTGTTCTTGACGACCCTCCTGCTTTCCGCGCTGGCAGCGCCTCGCTGCTGT
>JAGQPV010001090.1 GCA_020426545.1 Planctomycetaceae bacterium | reverse complement strand
CACTGAAGAAAAGCCGAAGAGTCCGACGCCTCCCCCCCCGATTCTGCCAGGTAAGATTCCGCCGGCAGAAGCGGCGCCGACTGCAGGCGGTCTGTTGGCTCTGGAGCAGATCGCGCTGACGCAGAACCCCGGTCTGGCCCGCCTGAAGCACAGTTACGGGGCGGCGCTGGCCCGCTCGGAGTATGCCGATAAGCTGCCAGACCCGACGGTCATGACGAACGTGTTCGGCAACCCCCTGGAAACCGCAGCTGGCTCGCAGCGAGCGAACTTCACCGTCAGCCAGGCGATTCCCTGGCTGGGGCGGCTGAATGCGCGGGAACAGTCCCAGGTGCTGGAAGCCCTGGCCGTCCACGCCGAATTCCGCGCGGCCCGGCTGCGGGTTGTGGCCGACGTCCGTTCGGCATGGTTCCGTCTGTTCGTGATCGCCCGGCAGATCGACACTACCGAGGCCAATCAGGAACTGCTGGAATCACTGATCGAGGTCGCCAATGCCCGTGTGGCAACCGGCGCAGCAACCCAGGGCGATGTGCTGCTGGGCACGCTGGAACTCAGCCGGCTGGAGGAACAGCTGCTGACTTACCGGCAGCAGGAAATCTCGACAAAAGCCCTGCTCAATCGGCTGCTGGGCCGATCCGCTGTGGTACCGGTCGATTCACCAGATGAACTGAATCCCTCACTGCCGGAATGGACTCATCCCATGCTGGTGGACCTGGCCCTGGCACATCAGCCGGAGATCGACGCCGCGCGGCTGCGGACGCAGGCCAGCCAGTGGGGCATTGAAGTCGCCCGCCTCAGCCGACGTCCCGACTTCATGCTCAG
>JAGQPV010001089.1 GCA_020426545.1 Planctomycetaceae bacterium | reverse complement strand
GCCAGTTCCCCGTCGACGTGTACCAGACCGGTTCGGGCACATCGAGCAACATGAACATCAACGAGGTGATCTCCAACCGGGCGATCGAAATCCTCGGTGGAGACCGCTTTCAGCCCGAAAAGCCCGTGCACCCCAACGACCACGTCAATATGGGGCAGTCCACCAACGACACCTTCCCCACGGCGATTCACGTGGCGGTCGGTCAGCAGATCAAGGGCCGGCTGATTCCCGCCCTGGAATCGTTCGCCGCCGTGCTCCGGGAGAAGGCGACCGAGTGGGATAAGATCATCAAGATCGGTCGGACGCACCTGGCCGATGCCACGCCGCTGCGGCTGGGGCAGGAATTCGGGGCCTTCGCCCGGCAGCTGGAACTCTCCGTCGGCCGCGCGCAGCGGGCCCTGGAAGCCGTGCTGGAACTGCCCGTCGGCGGGACAGCGGTCGGCTCGGGCATCAACACGCATCCGGAGTTCGGCCAGCGGGTGGCCGCCTGTGTGGCTGAGGAAAGCGGCATTCCCTTCGTGGAAGCGGCCGATCACTTCGAAGCCAACGCCCAGCGGGACGGCCTGGTCGAATCGCACGCCCAGCTGAAGACGATTGCCTCGACCCTGTTCAACGTGGCCAACAACATCCGCTGGCTGGGCAGCGGCCCTCGCTGCGGCTTCTACGAAATCCAGCTTCCCGACCGTCAGGCGGGCAGCTCAATCATGCCGGGCAAGGTCAACCCGGTGATGTGCGAAAGCATGATGCAGGTGGCCGCCCGCGTGATGGGCAACGACCAGTGCATTACGGTTTCCGGAGCAGCCGGCGGCCAGTTCCAGCTGAACATCATGATGCCCGTGATGG
>JAGQPV010000108.1 GCA_020426545.1 Planctomycetaceae bacterium | reverse complement strand
AAATCAGAATACAGGCATCCGCCCGTGGCCGGGGGCCTGTACTGTCTGCTGCCGCCAGCAGCTGGGGAAGCCCGAGACCTGTGACCCCGAGGCTGCCAATCTGCAGCAGGCGGCGTCTGCTGATCCCGCTGACAGCTGCCCGGGCACACGCCCGATGATTCGCGTTCCGCATTCCGCCTCTCCTGGGGGTCGCATTTCAAACGGTCGGTTCTGGCCGGGAAGGCTCACATCAGGCCTGGAGGAACCGTGCCCGCGCGCTCAGTCGATCCTGCAGGCTGGGAGGCGGCCTCACAAAACCGCTGAGGCCGGTGAAATTCCGGCCAGACTCCCCCCAGTCTGGGGAGACCATGTCCGCATCGCAAGCCTGACCAGGTATGGAGTGCCTTGACCGGCCAGTCCAGCTGAAGCAGCAGATTCCTCCGTGGAAGCAGACGACGGCCGCAGGCCGCTCACCCGCCGGATTTGCGGGTCATCTCGAACAGGTGCGTCGCCTGCGGACCGAGAAAACCCCGGAACGGTACCTGGGCTCCGGTTTCCGCATCGTACACGGTACCCCGCTCCGCCAGTTCAAAATAAGCATACGGCCAGGGTACGGTAACGCTGCGGTCTTCTTCCATCACGAGTACTTCGACCGTCGCAGCGGCAGTGGCCGTCTGCCGCAAGCGGGAACCGGGCGCTCCTTCGATGGAGTCCTTCATGGGCACGCCGGCCTCACGGAGAGCGACGACCGTTTTCTCCAGGCTGTTGAGCGCGAGTGACTGGTGCGAGTTGACCAGCGCTGTGAAGTGATTCACCGCGAAGCCGTGCACCAGTACCCAGGCTGCGTACTGGCTTTCGCGATTGAGGTCTTCCAGAGCGGTGCGTTCGGGCACGACTCTGGTCGGAAGCTGCTCGAACCAGCTGACGGCACGGTCCAGCAGGCTGGCCCGGTCTGCCGGTGAGGAGTTATCGAGCTGCGTCAGCTGCGACAGCACCTCCATCGAGGCTGGCTCGCGATAAGTATTCATCGTGTCGGCCAGCAGCCGGCGGGCATGCACGCTCAACTCCCAGCACTTCAGCTCTGAAATGAACAGCAGCGGGAAGCCTTCCACCGGGTGAGCCATGTGCACGGCGGTCAGATGCTTCTCCGGGAAATCGTAGGTACCGGCCATGCGGTAGCCCAGTGCATCGAAGACACGGGTCAGCGAGGCGATCCCGGTATAAGGAGACTGCCAGCCGAGCGTGCGAAACGCGATATGGTCATTCTGAAACGTATCGCCTGAGCCGGCAATCAGCTGTTCGTAACTGGCTGCATACGGCACCCGCTGGCGATACCGCCACCACAGACGGTCGAACAGATCGCACGTGAAACGCTCGCGAAGCGAACTGCAGGGAATCGCGGCGTGAGGCCCAGGGGGACTGCTGCCAGCAGAATCGCTGGCAGCAGAATCGCTGGCAGCAGAATCGTTGGAAGTGGAATCGCGGCCGGGGGCATCACTCCCGGGGGAACGGGCGTCGCGGGGACCGTCCGCCATTTCGTCTCTCCGTGGACTGCGGCCAGAGCGTGTTTGCCGGCTGGTACAACAACCGAAGCGGTTCGTCGGCGGAAGATTCCTCCCGCGCGTCGTACACGTGATTCTGACGGCACCTGTGCAAAGGATCCATCAGAAAGCCGGAATTCCCGCGGAATCATGTCGGCGGGCAGTTGCCGGTAGCCCGTGGCCCATGCTGCGCCGATCGCGACGCAGGCTGCCGGTATACGGACAGAGATCTTCAGCCACAGAGAGACGACTGAGGAAACGGAGCAGCAATGGAAAAATGAAGCAGTCAAAGGAATGACTGCCAGAGGGCGGGCAGGAGTTGAGCCGCGGAGATCAGCCCTCGGCGGGAGGGCTGGCTGGAAGCGCATTATCAGGCTGCTCAGGCTGAGTCAGCCTGTCCTGCTCCGCCTTGATCGCCACGTAGACTTCCTGTCGATGGACGGGGACATCCCGAGGTGCCTCGATGCCGAGACGAACTTTATCGCCCCGCACCTCGACAATCGTGATCACAATCCTGTCATCGATGACGATGCTTTCGCTGGTCCGTCGGGAAAGTACGAGCATGGGACGCCCATCTCCTGCGAGGAAGAACCTCCTCCAGCCAGTTGGCCTCCTCGCTTCCACTTTGCGATAGTACCGGAGTACTGTCGAAGCAAGCCGAGCATACACGGGTGCGAAGAGAAATCAGGCACCCGCCAGAACGGTGGCCGGTCTACACCGGGACATTCCCGATGTCATTGCTCTGATTCTAGAGCTGTAGAAGCGCGCAGGTCAAGAACCTGGCTTGACAGACGCAACGCAACTGTGCCTTCCAGCGGGTCAGGCAACCGCCTGCGGCTCACGGACAGGAAGGGAGTGAAGAAATGTGCTGATTGCAAGCAGTATCACATCAACAGGTTACGAACCCCGAAATTCCGGCCGATGCAAATTTCGCACGGTTGAAATCGTTACTCACTTTTTTTGGATTTTCCAGAGAAAATCTGCAAAAAGGGAGGTTCGTCAGCAGTTGCGGCCAGAAATCAAGCGGGTTCCAGCAGATTCCGCTTCAGAAATCATCCTGTCGAGTCGGAGCAGAGCCTCGCCTGAACGACTGCTTGCCAGCTTAACACCCTACCGAATCCTGCGTGTTTCACAAGCGATATTATGCCCTGATCTGCAGCACATACTAATCCTGGCACAGGAGTCAGATGCACCCTGACCGGGGAAGTCCGATCTGCCGCCAGCAGGGCGGCCGGGACAGGTGATTCGGGCCTCATTAAAGAAGTCGCCTGGACGGGAATCGAACCGCATCTGTCCCGCGGGTTGCCAGAGAACCCTTCCCGGCTGCTGTCCCCGGGGAAAGTCATCCTGGTGAATACCAGCAGACGGTCGGGTTAGCCGGGGAAGGATGGATGAATTCCACCCCTCCCCCGTTCCCGCTGGCCGCTGATGACCGGCTGCGGGAAATTACGGCTTCAGCTGGTGCTCGCCACCGGCAAACTGGGTGTGGCAGGCATTGCACTGAACCAGCATCGCCCGGTAGTGCTTCGTTGCGGCTTCAAAATCCGTGGCCCGGGCGGCCTTGTACAGTTCGCTGCCCGAATTCCGCACGGCGATGGAGAATTTCTTCCAGTCGTCACCGCCCTCTTCCGGAGCACGGAACAGCAGCAGGTTGGCGCTTTCCGCCAGAGCCAGCCCTTCAGCCTTCACCGGCTTCCAGCCACGACGATCAGCCGGCTCGCTGGCCATGGCGGCTTTCAGCCGCTTGTAGGGGGGCTCGAACACGTACTCCATGAACTCGTGCATGTCCGGCTCGACGGGAGCCGGAGCCGCCGCAGCCTTTTCGCCTGCCTGAGCGGCGGGCTCATTACCGGAGATCACGGCGGCGGCAGCCACCCCGCACACCACCACACCACCGGCCACGAGATTCCACATCTGCTGTCTGCTGATCATGGTTGCTGTCTCTTTTCCAAACTGATAACCGACCTGAAATTCTCACCAGTGGCCACATCATGTGTCTGGCTCGGGGCGGTTGCATTCCCGCACGCCTCGGCGCTGCCCCTGCAGCAACATGAATGACTGCGGAAGCGCTGCCAGTCAGGCTTCACCGCCAGACTGTCAGCGGCGGCCTCTGGAGAATCTGCCATCATGGCGGGGATACAGCAGGAGTGTCAACGAGGGAAAGCTGCGGCACGCCTCGAACCCCTGAATTTTCCCGCAGGGCCCTCAGCCGGGGCTGCTCTCTTCGACCCGCTCGAAGACCAGCGGATGATCGGAAGCCACATCGGCCACACGCACGGCGATCCGGCCATCCAGAACATCAGTCAGCAGATCACCGCAGACCTGTGCCCGCCAGCCGGTCATCAGCAGCGGCGGCTCGCCTTCCAGTTCTCCATACACATGACGTCTCACCAGCCGCCGCATATCGGCCGCCGTCGCTACCAGAGAAGGAGAGATATTCAGCTCGGCACAGCGGTTGGCGAGGGCGAGGCTCAGCAGACGGCCAATCACCTGCTCGTCCTGCGACTTGTCGCCATCGTCTTTCTTCGGACGGACGGGCAGTTCGTCCTCCGGCACGGCCTGGCCCCGCTGAATACAGCCGATAAACTGACCGGCGATCCGGCGATAATCGGAGCGGTCCATTTCGCGGGTCGCCAGCAGCTCTTTGGTGTTCTTCGGCTGACGGCGGGCCAGTTCGATGATCAGATCGTCCCGCAGCACACGTTTGAGCGGCCTGTCCCGCAGCTCGGCTTCGCTGTCCCGCCACCGCGACAGCTCGCGGGCCACGGCCAGTTCCCGCCGATTCAGCTTGTGAATCCCGCTGATCCGCTCGTAACTTTCCCGGCTCTGCTCGGCGACAATATCATCCACTCGCCGCACAAACTCGTCGGCAGCCCAGTTGGTCCGTCCCAGCCGTTCCAGCTGCTCCTGCTGACGATCCCACACGGGCAGCAGGTGCCGGACATCTTCCAGAGCATAGGCGATCTGCTGTTTCATCAGCGGGCGGCGTTTCCAGTCGGACCGCGTCTCTTTGTGCCGGATTTTCTCCTCAATTTCGCGGGCCACCAGCGCTCCGTAATTCAGCGGATAGCTGCGGCTGAGAAGCCCTTCGGCCAGCTGCACATCGACCAGATTGCGTGGCTGCACACCACCCAGCAGCAGACAGAACCGGATCTCGGCCTGGTTGCCATGCGAGACGACCTCGATGGATTCATCGGCCATGACCGACCACCAGGCATCGAGGTTCTCCAGGCCCAGCGGATCCACGGCGAAACATTCTCCGTCGGGCAGCCCGAACTGCAGCAGGCACAGCAGTGGCCGGTACGACGAATCGCCGACAAATTCCGTATCAAACGCGACACGACCGGCAGAACGCATCCGTTCGCACAGTGCCTCGAAGTCGGACTGACTGAATAAGATCTCGTCGCTCATGCAGGCACCTGAACTAAGTACCTGTCCGAAAATCTGGCCAGATACCGCAGCGTATGCTTTGTTACGAGTCGTAAGACGACAAGGGCCCATACCGGGACAGATGCCGAAGTCCGGCGGCAGTCATGCCCCATCAAACCATGCGGAACACGTGCTTCAGCCCGGGCCGACTCTCTCCCGTACTCTCAATATGATGCTGCATCGGGCCGGAGAACAGGGAGCGGGCCGCCCGGCGTACCACCACAGCTGGCCCGCAGGACTGCCCCCGGCTCGAATGAAGACTTTGAAACCACGCCATGGCAGCGCATGGCTTCCCGCAGAGTACCGGAACGTATTTCCCGAAGCAGGCCGTTCCCCCGGCAGGACGGTGTGCGGCGCATCGCCTGAAACGCAGCAGTGGGTACTCTGGCAGCGGCCCCTCCTGAAGGGAACGACGACCACCAGATCACACGATACACAGCTCAGCCGGAACAGGCTACTGCCCGAGACAATTCTTCACCCGACAGGAAAGGCAATCAGTCGGGCCGACCGGCTTCTCGCCAGTGCCCCCCGTCCGGAGGAACCATACCGGGAAGCCTTCCGCGAGAGACCGGGGGGAACAGGCCCCGGGGGAAAAGACAGAAGCGACGGGCAGTCTCGGGACCACCCGTCGCTTCCAGTCTGGTCGAGAGGTCGAATCGGTCACTGGCGGACCCTTGTCCGGGTCTGCCTGCGATTCAACGGCAGATATCAGAACTCAGCAGACATCAACAGCAGGGAAAGAGCGTTCTGTCAGTTTCCACAGAAGACAGGTTTCCGTGTTCTTCAGTTTCCGCAGTTGCAGGAGGGCTGCGGCTGGTAGTACACGGGCTGCGGGCAGCACTGGTTGCAGTTGTTTCCGCTGCCGAAGAACGTCTTCATCAGCCAGGCGTTCTTACGTTTTTCCAGGTTGCACAGGCCGCTCCAGGCACGCTTCAGCGGGTTTTCCCGGCGGGGCTGGCAGCAGTGGCTGTACTGCTGGTGATAAATCACCTGGCTGTTGCAGGTGCTGCAGCCGTGGCCGTACTGCGGCGAGTAAACGGGCCCACCATGTGCGGCTTCGTGAGCCCCATCGGGAATCGGCGCCGGAGCAGCTTCCGGAGACAGCTGAGGAACCGCTTCCTCGGCAGCGGGAGCTTCAGCGGCCGGGGCTTCGGCCTGGGCCAGAGCAGCCTGAGAGAGACCGCAGATCAGAGTCAGAGCGAGAAAGGCAGACGAGACAGTTTTCATCGAGTCGGGCACTCCTGGAGAGAATCGGCAGTCCACCGGGGGATGGGCGGACTGCTGGCAGTTTCTGGACGGAAGCCCGCCACAGCAAAGTCGGACTGAGACAGAGCCCGACTGTGCCGCTGGCAGGTGTCACACGAAACTTCGGCAATGGTCCCCGGAATTGATCAGCAGGAGTGTGGTGCTGAACTGAGGACTGACGCCTGGGAGCGCCTCACGCGGAACATGCCGATTTTGCAACCGGCTGCCCGCCTGCAGAGCCTCGCCAGACTGCCCGGTTTCCGCACGTGGAAATCTCCGTAACAGTCTGTGAGACAGCAGGATCCGTCTGCCTTACGGAATCAGATAAATCAACCCGGTCATCCATGCCGCCTGGGTGGCAGCCGCCCTGCCCGAGAGAGGAATCTGGTAGTGCTTCTTCGGTGCACATTCCCCGGGACGGTACCATCCGAGGGGATACACGTCCTTGCAGTACGGATGCAGCGAGGCCTGGTAGGGCAGGCCGGCCGTCTGCACACCGAAGCGGGCCAGCGACACGACGGACTGCACCGGTCCCCACAGAGTGTGACCGTACCGCTCGAGGGCAGGGTCTTCGTAATACAGCGGACGGTAAGTGATGTTGGGCGCAACCCACGCCAGCACACCTTCCGGCAGATGGCGTCCACCGAAGTGTTCATCGCCCAGATTCACTTCCGCGGGACATTCCGGCATCCGGTCTGAATCGCCGAACTCTTTGCAGGACAGCCCGTCCGGCCGGGGACACAGATTCCGGCAGGGATCTTCCGCCAGCACGGCCGGGTCCGGCTCGTAATCGAAGAACGGCAGGATATCGCCGATCTGCTTCAGATCATCCGGGCTGCCGGTGTAGTCGGAAATTGCCGGAGAGTCGTCGCCCCGCTGGGCCAGCCGGGCCGAGACGGTGTACTCCGGAAGCGGAGCCCGGGCAGCATCCGCGTCCGACTCCGCGGTCAGTTCCCGTTCCGCAGCCGTCTTGCCGGGAAAAGGAAGCGGGCTCTCGGAAACGTATTCCGTGCGAGTTCGCGCGACGGGTTCCGCAGCGGCTGTCCGCTGCAGTTCCTGACGGGCCGCGGGCACATTCCCCTGACTGGGCCGGGGATCCGCGGTCCCGGAATTCTGCGCGGGCTGCTGGCCACCGGCCTGCGCGTTCCACCGGCGATCGGCGGAACGCTGGCGAAGGCGATCCAGTTCGGCAGCCGAAGCGGCTTCGTCCCGGTGGCTGACCAGCCGCAACGGAGCACGGTTCGCCCGGGAAATCAGCCGGGAAGCCGGCGGCCCGGAAGAGCGGGCCAGATCGGTTTCAGGCAGCGCCGATTCCTGTTGGGGAACAACGGCCGCTGCCCGACGGGACAGTAATCGAGAAGCGGGCGGCCCGGCGGCCGCCGCCTCATCTACAGTAAACAGGCTTCCCAGCAGCAGGGCAGCACAGCAGCTGGCCCCTGCCCGCCGGAATGCGCTGATGTGCGCTGTTTCAGGAATCGCGCGGAGCATGCTCCACTGTATAGTTTGGCGCTTCCTGCGTGATCGAAATGTCATGCGGATGGTTCTCCCTCACCGTTGCCGCAGAAACGCGGATGAACCGCGCCGTTGTCCGCAGTTTCTCGATGGTATCGACACCGAGATACCCCATGCCGGCCCGCAGACCACCAATCAGCTGGTACAGCAGGCCATGCAGCGGTCCTTTATACGGAACTCGCCCCTCAACACCTTCCGGAACAAGCTTCGAGCCGCCGCTTTCACTACTGGACTGCCGGTAGCGTTCGCTGCTTCCCCGAACCATCGCCCCGATTGATCCCATCCCGCGGTACCGCTTGAATGTGCGGCCCTGGTACAGAATCATTTCTCCCGGACTTTCATCCAGCCCGGCCAGCAGTCCGCCCAGCATGATGGTGTGAGCACCAGCTGCCAGAGCCTTGACCGCATCACCGCTGTAGCGGATGCCTCCATCTGCAATCAGCGGCACCCCCGACTGTTTCACCCCCCGAGCCGCATTGGCAATTGCCGTCAGCTGCGGGACACCCACGCCCGAAATAATGCGGGTGGTACAGATCGACCCCGGACCAATGCCCACTTTGATGGCGTCGGCTCCGGCTTTCACCAGGTCCGCCGCTCCCTCTTCAGTGGCCACGTTTCCGGCAATCACGTCGATTCCGGGATGACGCTTCTTCAGCTCGCGCACCGTTTCCACCACGTTCCGGGAGTGGCCATGTGCGCTGTCCACCACCAGAACATCAACCCCCTTGGCGAGCAGGCACTCGGCCCGCTCAAGGTCGCCCACGCCAATCGCGGCACCGACTCGCAATCGCCCCCGGGAATCCTTGCTTGCCAGCGGAAACCGCAGGTTCTTGTCGATGTCCTTGATCGTGATCAACCCCTGTAACTGGTATTGTTCGTCAACCAGGAGAAGTTTCTCGACCTTATTTTCCCGGAGTATCCGTTGCGCTTCCTCAAGAGTGGTGTTCGCATGGGCGGTCACCAGGTTCTCGCGGGTCATCACTTCGGAGATTCGGGTTTCGGCTGAATCGAGGAACCGCAGATCGCGGCTCGTCAGAATCCCCCGCAGGTAGCCGTTTTCGGTAATCGGCACCCCGCCGATATTCCGCTCCTCCATGATCCTGGAGGCTTCACGGACGGTGGCATCGGGCGGCAGCGTCACGGGATCCACAATGACCCCGTGTTCGCTCCGCTTCACGCGGTCGACGGCGAGCGACTGCTGCTCGATCGACATGTTCTTGTGAATCATGCCGATCCCGCCTTCCTGAGCCATGGCAATCGCCATATCGCTCTCGGTGACGGTATCCATCGGGCTGGAAACAATCGGCACGTTCAGCCGGATGTTCCTCGTCAGTGGCGAACTCGTCTCGACTTCGCTGGGCATGACCTCGCTGTATGCCGGCTGCAGCAGCACGTCGTCGAAAGTCAGTCCTTCACACGCGATTCGATCTTCCATCGTCTTCCGCTCCCGGGGCATCCCCGTTCCCGTGACCTGTCAATGTTCCAGGAGCCAGCCCAGGTTCTTGTGCACCGGCTTCCGTCTTCAGGGGCTGTCTGGAAACCTGTCATCCCCGTCCCGCAACCGATGGTTGCCAGCACAGCCGCCACATCAGGCAGTTTGTGGCGAGGGTTTCCGGACAGGCTTCCGGCCAGGCAGAACAGACCCGCTGAATCGTTTTTTTCAGCCCTGGGGCTGTTTTCTCTTAAAGCTCCGGCAGGTTCCCCGCGCCTGCTTCGCTGTCATCCACCCTGTCCTCATCGAAATCAGCGGCATCCTCGAAGTCAGCCTCGTCTTCCGAGTCCGCATCGCTGCCGACGATTTCCTCATCGTCGACGGTGAGAGCATCCTCGCTGGTGGTGGCCGTTTCACTCTCCGCAGCCGCCCCGAATTCGACGTAGGGGACGTTCTCGATCTCCGCAAACAGGCGGTTGGCCAGATCGACCAGGACCGGAACTTCCAGCTCCTCCGCCCGCAGCTCGCCCGTTAGTCCGGCTGCCTCCAGAATGGCATCGACCTGCGATTTTTCCAGCTGCCGGCGATACATGCTGACGATCACACCACGCAGCAGCTTCCGGCGGACATGAAACAGCCGCCGCAGAAAGTCCTGCAGAAAAGGCCGGCTGGCGATTTTGTCCTTGTGCTGCCTGTTTGGCGACAGACGCATGATGGCCGAATTCACCCGGGGCCGGGGCCAGAAGACCTGCATGCCCAGCCGCTTGAGGATCTTTACGCGACACTGTGCCTGCAGCCAGACCGACAGCGCCCCGTACGTGCTTTTGGCGGGGGTGGCTGCCATTCGCTGGGCCAGCTCCAGCTGAATGGTGACGATCATCCGCACCCAGGGCAGATCGCTGGCCACCATGTTGGAAATCACAGGGGTGGCAATGCTGTAGGGCAGGTTGGCCACGACCTTAAGGCGGCTTTCCGGAATGAGCGCCAGCTGTTGCTCGACGAGAGCAAGCACTTCCGGATTGAAGTGATTCTTGTTCTTCAGCGCATCGCAGTTAAGCAGATGCACGTTGGGGCAGGCGGCTGTCGATTCCTTTGCCAGAGCATACATTCTGGGGTCGAGTTCGACCGAAACCACCGACCCCGCCTGCTCCGCGAGGAAGGTCGTCATTCCGCCCGTGCCGGTGCCGATTTCCAGCACCACATCGTGCTCGTCGAGCCGTCCCTCGCTGGCAATAAACTCCACGAGGTTCAGATCGATCAGAAAGTTCTGTCCGAGCCGCGTCTGCGGGCGCATTCCGCGCTCGCTGAACAGGTCCATCAGATGCGACCGAGTCTGCCGGTCCGTGTCCTTCATGTGGATCCTGTTTCAGTGGCAGGCGCTGCGTCAGCAGCTGGCATGGGGACAGAGGCCCCCGGATGACCGGACAGCAGCTTCTGCACGTACTTCCCGAGAATATCCGTCTCGACATTCACCTGATCGCCCGGCTGACGGATGCCCAGCGTGGTGACCTCCAGCGTGTGCGGAATCAGAGCGATACTGAAGCGGTCCCGCTCGACATCGACCACCGTCAGACTCACCCCGTCCACCGCGACCGACCCTTTGGACACCAGCTGCGTCGCCAGAGCTTCCGGAACCCGGAACCACATGGTAACCCAGTCCCCCTCCGTCAGCCGCTCATCGACGACACCACAGCCGTCGACATGTCCCTGAACAAAGTGCCCGCCCAGCCGTCCGCCGACAGGCAGGGAACGTTCCATGTTCACCAGGCTGCCCACAGCCAGCTGGCCCAGATTCGTGCGGGACAGTGTTTCGGTGCCGGCCTGAAAGCTCAGCCGGGTCTTGTCGATTGCCACAACCGTCAGGCAGCAGCCATTGAGGGCAATGCTGTCGCCAATGCCAGCCGGAGGGCCAGCCGTGACGGTTGCCGTAGTGGTTGGGGAACCACCGGGAAGCATCTCCGGAGGCAACTCAATTTCCAGCCGCATCCCCGGTCCCTCCCGCGTCAGGGAAGTAACGGTCCCTCTGCCTTCAGTCAGGCCGGTAAACATGGGCGAAGCGGCGATTCTCGAGTGCTCTGTCAGAGCTTGCTGTGACTCAGAAACTCACGCACCCCGCGGGGCACGTGCTGAATTCGGTAGCGGGTCTGCTGGCCGACTTTCCAGCACCACAGGGGGCGGTTGCGTCAGCATCCCCGCAGCATGTTCCGCGGCTGCCTGTGAAAAGGCAACGTCTCCACAGTTGTGAAGACCCGGCAGAAACTCGGGGAAACCCGTCCAGAATCCAAGTGTGTCAAACCCCGGGCCGCTTGTAAAGTCGCTGGCCCCTGGCCTCTTCCCACAGCACCTTCACCGGTGCCGCAAAGGCGAACCAGCAGAAGATCAGCGGGACGGCCATTTCGCCTGCTGTCAGCACCACAGCCAGCGTAAACACGAGCTGAATCACGTGCTGGCGGCTGCGCTGCCCGCGGAAGACCTGGTTGAACACGTGCGGGTACGACACTCGGGAAACCATCAGGCAGGCCACGGCAAACGTCACCAGTGGCAGCACCACCATCAGCCCGGGGACCAGCCACTGGGCCACGGTTCGCGAGGCCACATCGGCCCCTTCGCTCAGCAGGTCGTTCAGTCCGTGCATCGCAATCGGAAAAGCTGCTACCGCACCCGCCGCAGCCGGAGAAGGCAGTCCGCTGAAGCCCTCGTGCGAGTCGTCTTCTTCCGTCTCCACATTGAACCGGGCCAGTCGCAGCAGGGCACAGATCACGAACAGGACCGCAATCGCCCACAGAAACCGGGGGTGATAGCGGAACGGGGGAATCAGCTCATTCGCCAGCAGCTGCCCATGCTGCATAAACCGCAGCATCAGGAACGCCGGCGCCGCACCGAAACTCAGGGCATCGCACAGGCTGTCGAGCTGTGCCCCGAATTCGCTGGTCTGCCGGGTCAGCCGGGCCAGGCTGCCATCCAGCATGTCGCACACCATGGCCAGATAGATCAGCAGGGCGGCGATGAAAAACTCGTTGCCGGCCACCATCTCCGGGCCGACTTTGGCGGCAAAGGTGATGGCACCAAAGCC
>JAGQPV010001088.1 GCA_020426545.1 Planctomycetaceae bacterium | reverse complement strand
CACCTTCTTCGCTGGAAGAAACAGCCTTTGCGGTCGAAGCATTGTCGGCTGTGTGGGATTTGGTTCGAACCGCATCGTCCGCTAAATCCACGTTAAAACCAATGCCAGATGAAGTGCGGACGGCCGTTGAACTGGGCATCGAATGGATGTCCAAGGCAACCGACCGCGGAACTCGCTTTCCAGCCAGCCCTGTCGGTTTCTATTTTGCCAAGCTATGGTACTTTGAGAAACTTTATCCGTACGCATTTGTGGTGGCGGCGTTGAGACACGCGGCCAAGGTGCTGGACGATCAAAGTTAACTTCGCCGTTTTGCGGTATCGCGAGCTTTCCTGCAAGGACCAAATTCGTGACGCTCTATTTCGATTGCAATGCCACTACACCGGTTGATTCGCGAGTGATCGATGCGATGATCCACGTGCTGCAGTATGAAGTGGGCAATGCGGGCAGCACGCATGCGCTGGGGCGACGAGCGAAAGCCATGGTCCACAAGGCACGAGACCAAATTGGTACGGTTGTCAACGCCAGGCGGCACGAAATCATCTTCACCAGCGGCGCGACCGAAGCCAATAACTTGGCCATTCTGGGCTTGGCTCCATTCGGAGTTCAAAACAAGCGACAACATATTGTCAGTTCGGCGATCGAACATAAAGCCGTCCTGGAACCGCTAAGTCAACTCCAAAAGCAAGGCTTTGAAATCACGATAGTTCCCGTCGATAGTTCGGGTCGAATCGATGCGGATAAACTACTACGTGAAGTCCGCGAAGACACTCTGCTGGTATCACTGATGCACGCCAATAACGAAACCGGCGTGCTCCAGCCGATTACCGAGGTCGCCGCAGGGCTAGACGGCAACGAGACTTACTTGCAC
>JAGQPV010001087.1 GCA_020426545.1 Planctomycetaceae bacterium | reverse complement strand
GGATGCGGGAAGAGGGGCTCGATGCCAGGTCAGACTTCAGAGTACCGGGCCAGTCAGTCACAGGGAAGCCCTGCCACCTGTCTGTTTTCGAGGCCTGTTCGGCTGGAATGTGGACGGGCGTTCGGTTTTCCGGCTCTTCCGTGGTTCAGGCGGATGAGAGGGTCGGTGTGGTCCCTGTTCCCGCCGCGTGCTGGCTCAGGCAGCACCCGGTCTGCTGCCTCGACACTCCCGGGCAGAACACTTCAGGTCCTGTGCAATTCTGCCCTGTTTCAGGTGGGGACACCGGGACGGCAGTCGGATTGATCCCGCCGATTGTACCGTAACGCAATGAAGCGTAGGCGTTTACGTCATGCGGTGTGGGTGGACGCTTCCTCGAGAGCAGCACCGCCCCGGTAGTGTACGGGGGCCGACAGCCAGGGAATATGACAAAAAAGCTTCGTATGCGAACTTTTGTGTCATCTCTGTGTCAGAATTGTGCGTATTTCAATGCAGACACTGACTGTCTTTCGGAAATTCAGTGAATTCCAGAGAGTTTCTGCGGATTTGATTCAGGGACTCCTCTGGCAATGTGTGTCCCGCCTGTGGCACGAAGGATCGTGTCGACCTGAGTGTTCATTTGTTTGCAGGCAGGCGGAACAGCATTTGCATTGAATCTGCTGAGCAGGAGCAGTCAGAACCATCCCGGTGTCACAGCAGGGCAAGGTGACCCGGGGAACCGTCAGGCGAGGGGCTTTTTGAGGGGTCCTCAGTGATCTCTGGCCCTTTTTCGCGGTGGCCCCGAAAAATTCTGTCGTGGCAGTGCACCGGAAACCGTAGCTTCAGGGGAAGAGAGGGACGTCATGTCGAAATTCAAGAACCCCGCGATGAAGCAACTGACCGATCA
>JAGQPV010001086.1 GCA_020426545.1 Planctomycetaceae bacterium | reverse complement strand
TCTCTGGCAGATTGAACCCGGCCACATGCAGCATGCCCGGCCAGAACAGCGTGTGGAAATAAGTGATGTCCTTGCCGATGAAGTGATGGATCTCCGCCTGGTCGTTCCGCCACCAGTCGTCGAAGTTTTCACCGTTCCGGTCGCACCACTGTTTTGTGGAAGCCATGTACCCGATGGGGGCGTCGAACCACACGTACCAGTAGTTGCCGGGAGAATCGGGGATCTCAAACCCGAAATACGGCGCCGGGCGGGAAATGTCCCAGTCCCGCAGCGGTTCGTGCAGGAAATGCCCCTTGAGGTAGTTGGCTACTTCCGCCTGCAGATGTTCGCCGGACTGGGTCCACTCTTCCAGGAATTCGTGCAGCTGCTCCAGTTCGATGAACAGATGCCGCGAGCTACGCACCTCGGGCGTGGCACCGGAGAGTGTACTCACCGGGTCAATCAGTTCGACCGGGCTGTAATGCGCACCGCATTTGGAGCAGTTATCGCCCGGCTGGTTGGGAGTCTGACATTTCGGGCACGTTCCGCGAACGAAGCGGTCCGCCAGAAAGGTTTCTTTCTGCGGGTCGAACAGCTGCTCCACGTCTTTTTCGCGAACGAGATCCGCCTTGCGGATGGCTGACCAGATCTCCGCGCACAGAGCCCGGTTTTCGTCGGCATCGGTGCTGCCGTAGTTGTCAAACTCAATCTGGAAGCCGGCGAAATCCCGCAGGTGGGCGGCCTGCATGTCGGCAATGACTTCGGTTTCCGGCCGGCCTTCCTTCTGCGCCCGAATCATGATGGCCGTGCCGTGTGTGTCGTCGGCACAGATGTAGAGGCACCGATGCCCCTGGAGCTTCTGAAAGCGGACCCAGATGTCCGTCTGCAGGTACTCCACCAGATGACCGATGTGGA
>JAGQPV010001085.1 GCA_020426545.1 Planctomycetaceae bacterium | reverse complement strand
ATTGCTGGTGGCCCGTCTGGAAGATGCTCCCGATACGGTCAATCTGCTGAGTCAGCTGGCGGAACTGGAACAGAGTACGGGAAACCTGGACGCCGCGAGGAAACTGCTGAGCCGGGCGGTTGCTCTGCTGGATGCGGCGGAAGAGACCACCGAGGCTGCGAACTCGCAGCGGGCAGGGCTGGAAGGCGGGCAGGCACAGCTGCTGCTGGCTCAGCTGGCGGCCGGTCAGGCCGAGCCCGCAGCCGTGCTGGAAGAACTGGAGCAGCGGAAGTCGCCGTCCGGCAGTCAGGGGATTTCGCTGCCCGCGCTGCGGCAGATTTCCAGCGCCCTCGTGCAGAACGGTCAGGGCACCGCGGCCGGCCGGCTGTGGATCGACGCGGCGGCCCGCATCGAGAACACGCTGCTTACCATCGAGCCGGGGCACCAGGTTCGAGCCGACCGGCTGCTGCAGGCCGAGCTGTGTGATCTGCTGGCGGGTCTGGCTCCCGCTCAGAGGCAGCTGGCTGTGGACGCCATGACAGCCCGGCTGGAAGAACTCCGCGCGGGAGGCGACTCGCTGGTGATTTCCCGCCTGGCCAGCCGGCTGGAACGGTTGCCCTGGGCGCATGCCAGCTCCGGTTCAGGGGCTCCCTCCCGCTCGCTGGGGCTGGGCCTGATGGAGCTGGAACTACAGCTGCACGAACGGCTGGCCCGCTACCGCCAGCGGCCTGACAGCAATTCCGCAGCCATGCTGCCCTGGCTGCTGGTGACGAATTCCGGACTGAACCAGGACGGCGAACGAATCGCTGCGACCAGCCAGCCGCGAGGATTGGCGCTGGTGGATGAGGAATCGGCGGCGCACTCCGCCTGGGATTTGGCCCGGCTGCTGCAGTCTCACAGTTTCGCCAGCGATGCC
>JAGQPV010001084.1 GCA_020426545.1 Planctomycetaceae bacterium | reverse complement strand
CCACAGGCGGAAAACAACAGGGCCCGCAAATCAAGCAGGCAGTCTGCAAAAACAGGGCATTCTACGTCCCGATTTCCGGTCGCTCCATCCGGGTGGGATTGTTGCCGAATGGCTTCGTGGATTCGGGGCGAACCGGCAGTTTCAGTGTTGTTTCCGGTCGCGCCGTCCGACAGCATGGCATTCATGCTTACCATCAGTACCGACAGCCTGCCTCAGACATCTCTCACCTGGCTCGCCTTCCGCGTGGCATTTCAGGACACGCTGGAACGCATTGCCCTGGCGAAGCAGATTGACCAGTATCCCGGTGACGGTTTCGGCTATCTCACGGAGGTGCCGTTCCTCCGTGGCGTGCCGCCGCATGTGCAGCTCGACCTGCTGGCGGATACCTGGCGGCGTCATCAGGCGAGTGATCCCTGTGATGCCAGCCTGGTGGACGAAAGTGTGGTCTACGCCGTGTGCGAAACGGCAGCCCGCGTGGCCGAGCATGATCCCTCCGGGTTCCGGCGGCTGGTTTCCGGCGGGCCCCTGCAGGTGGATATCCTGCCGGACCAGGTGCTGGCCAGCGAACTGCGGAGCCTGCACCTGAAGCTCTCCAGCGATGGCGATTTCCTGATCATCAGCCAGTTTGAAGACATGGCGCCCGACGATGCGGCCCGCATGAAACGGGAATTCCGGCTGGATGAGCAGCGGCTGGAGACCATGTTCGACGTGCTCGGCCGCTGGCAGATGTCGACCGGTTTTCTCGACAGCCTGTCCGGGCTGATGGAGCCGGCGGAGCTGGGCCGGGTGATTGATCTGCTGGGTGAAGGGCAGCCGGCCATCGGCACGCGGGAAGATCACCCGCCCGGAGACGAAGCCTGAACCGTGCCTCCCGATTGAGCGGGCCGCAGGCTGGACCGGTAAGGCGAC
>JAGQPV010001083.1 GCA_020426545.1 Planctomycetaceae bacterium | reverse complement strand
GCTTGAGCCCCGCGGGCGGCAGCTGGCTGCGGTCGCTCACATTGGCGAAGGTGCCGTTCCCGCGACTGGCCAGCAGCGTGGTCCGGCCCCCACCAACGGTAATCAGGTCGAGGTCACCGTCGTGGTCGAAGTCCAGCAGGGCCAGCTGGCTGACCGGGGAAATGTCTTCCAGGCCCGTCTGTTCCTCAGCCGGTTCAAAGGGAACCAGCTCCCGCCTGACGGCGTCGTTCGTCGTGTTCTTCAGCAGCCGGATTCCCGCCGGACCATACAGAATCACGTCTTCATCGGCCGACTGACACAGCCCGAACTTCTCGCGAATCGCCGGGTCGGCGTCGCCATCGAGGTCGGCCAACTGGAAGTGTTCGAAGCCTTCGGGAACCTCCACGGTCACCGCTGGCTCAGCGGCGAACGGGCTGGCTCCGCCCTCTGCCACGGGATCGGCCTGGCCGGGATACACCGCCAGTCGGCCCGGACGGAGGATGATCAGGTCGGGCCGCTGGTCCAGATCGAAATCCGTCACAGCCGCCGCCAGTACAGCGCCGCCATCGGCGAGATTCGGTGGAAGGTCCAGCGGAACGAGCTGGATCTTCGCTGGTGTGCCAGCGGGGATGCGGCTGAGCTTCTCCGCTTCATAGAACTCCGGGGGAAAATCGGGAACGACGAACTCCAGCAGGTTGCGGTCGACTTTCAGCCGGTCGCTCTGGGTCAGTTCCTCCGGGCGGACGACGTTGGTCACGATCCGCACATTCCGCAGCACGACCGGCCAGGCTTTCTCTTCCGTCGCCTGGAGGGCCGCAGCCAGCAGTGTCAGCACGTTGGCCCGGGTCCGCCGTTCGATATCGGCTGCCCAGGGTTCCAGCACGGTTTTCGCGCGGGCGAGTGTCTGGGCGATACTCGCATCCTGCGACTGGGCCTGCAC
>JAGQPV010001082.1 GCA_020426545.1 Planctomycetaceae bacterium | reverse complement strand
CTGTCGGCACATCCCGGGTGCAGGTACAGCGGGCCCGTCCGCTCGAATGGTGCGCGGCTGCATTCAGCCGGGCCGATTGACCAGGAAATCGGCCGAGTGCTCGAAGAAGGGATCCATGATGGCCACTGCTTCCCCCGGCAGATCGGCTTCGGCAATCGCCGCCCGCATCAGCTTCAGCCAGCGATCCCGCGCAGCGGGTGTCACCGCAAAGGGAGCATGACGTCCCCGCAGACGGGGATGCCCCCGCTGCTCGATGTAATGCTGCGGACCGCCAAAGCGATAAATCAGAAAATCCCGCAGCCGTTCCCGGGCAGCGGACAGGTCATCCGCCGGGTACATCGGGCCGAGCAGATCGTCGGCGGGGACTTGCCGGTAAAACGCCGTGGTCAGGCGGTCAAACCCCTCTTCGCCAATCATTCCATAGACGGACGCTTCCTGCCCCGAACTCACCAGCTGCACTCCTTCACCCGCCGGTCAACTGTTTGAACCGGCTGAAAACCACCACGCCGACTGCTCAGCATGCTCAGAACAGTTCGAGCAGCGGCTCGCCTTCTTCCAGCAGATGATACGGACGCCCGGAGGGTTCCTGCGCCATCAGATCGTGAATGCCCATCCCGTGGTACACGGTTTTGACAACATGTGCCGGCGTGACGGGATGATCGGACGGGTATTCGCCCAGACGATCGCTGGAGCCGTACGTCTGCCCGCCCCGCAGACCACCACCCGCCATCACCGCACTCAGGCAGTGGGTCCAGTGGTCGCGGCCGGCACCAGTCTGCCCTCCGCTGCGCGGATCGCCAATCATGGGCTTGCGACCCATTTCACTGGTCACCAGCAGCATGGTCTCGTCCAGCAGGCCCCGGTCGCTGAGGTCTTCTATCAGAGCGGAAAAGCCACGGTCGAATTCCGGCAGCAGGTAGTCCTT
>JAGQPV010001081.1 GCA_020426545.1 Planctomycetaceae bacterium | reverse complement strand
CCGATGCCGGCCGTCACGCTCGCGAACTGCAGGACGGTAAGGATCGAGGGCAGGAGGACCGCGAAGAGCGAGCCGATATTGGGGATGTAGTTGAACAGGAAGACGACGAGCGCCCAGAAGATCGAATAGTCGACGCCGACGAGCAGCAGCACGATATAGCAGAGCGCCGCGGTCAGGAAGCTGACGACGGTCTTGAGCCAGAGATAGCGCTCGATGCGGAACTCGATCTCGGTGAGCATGGAACTGACCCACTCGCGCTTGCGCCGGTCGGTGAAGAGGCTGTCGAGCTTGCGGTCGAACGTGCTCTGTTCGGCGAAAAGGAAGCTCACATAGAGGGCGACGAGGCCGATATTGCCGAGCAGCCCGCCGAGCGTGCTCGACAGCGAGGTGATGGCCGAACCGATATCGATGCGCTCGGCGATCTGCTCGAGGCTCGGAATGCGCGCGAAGCCCGCTTCGCCGAAGGTGTTCCGGACCAGCTTCCTGAGGTTCTCCTCATAGCCGGGTGCGGCGGTACTCACGCTTGCGACATTGCTGGCGACGATGTCGACGAGAAACCAGCAGCACAGAACGATGGTGACGATGGCGGCCAGCAGGCTCAGCCCCTTTCCGGGTGACTGGCCGGCAAGGGTGATGCGGCCATAGAGGCGGGCGACGCCGTTGATGAGTTGCCAGAGGAAGATCGCGACGGCGATCGGGATCATGAACTCGCGACCATTGATCAGGATGGAGCCGAGGATCCAGATGCCGGCGAAGAGCGAGGTCCAGACCATGGCCGTTGCGAGGGTCAGGTCGTCGCTTGCCGACGGTGCGGTGCCCTCCGCCTCGTCCGTGTCGCTCGCCTGCATCATGGGTCCGTTCCGGAATTGTCATCTGCTGGCTGCATTTCGCACGCCTTTGCCAGTCGGTGCAATCTCTGCCATAGCCGTCGGACATGC
>JAGQPV010001080.1 GCA_020426545.1 Planctomycetaceae bacterium | reverse complement strand
CTCGCTGAGTTCCACTTCCAGCCGCTGCGCCCGGCGGCGGGCTTCCTTCAGACTCCCGGTCTGCAGCGACTTTCTCCGTTGCCGGCCACGGAGCTGGTAATTGGCGTACCACATCCGGCTCCGGCGGAAGATGCTGACCAGATCACCGATCCGCTCCACTTCAGAGTGTTTCTTACCCATATCTCAAATCCCTTCGTTCATGGCCTTCCGGACCAGGTGATCGCGGAAGAAACGCAAATGTTTACCCACCCGGCGGCAGCAGCCCTTCAGCAGGCCCCGGCTCCGCCAGTCATAGATCGTTGCCTTGGGAACCTGCAGCAGTTCCGCCGCCTGATCGACAGTGAGAAGCGGCGGAAACTTCCGGCTCCACTGCGATTCCGCAAATGCAGCGGCAATATCCTTCGCTGTCAGATTCAGGTTTGCATTCCGGTGATCCATCGTCAGCTGCCTCGCGTAGTCCCGGTCGAGGGCTGCGGCCGGACGGCACGCAGCGAAGCGGCTGGATCACGGTATTCCGTGAATTTCACCCGCTTCTGCCAGCTACTGGAAAACCGGACGATTCGGGCCCGCGACTACCTGAAATGGCGCAACGGTTTGAAGTAAAAGGAGATACGTACTTAATCGCGAAGGGTTGACGCTGCTTTCACCAGCGACATGCGAAAAATAATCCGAAAAAACAGGCGGGATTAAGCTCGACTTGAAAGCCGCATCCGGCCCCTCAATTGGACAGAATGTCGCTGCGGAGCCTTGCCCTTTAACGCTGCTGGAGCAGCAGAAAGCACAAGGATCTCTTCTGCCGATTGCATCTGGACCACCTCACGCGGCACTGTCCCGTTCCCTGCAGCATCTGCTGCCAGGAACAGGCTGCGGCTCAGCACCGTTGTCTGAGCAGTTCCGGCGCCTGCTTCAACGTTCTGACGGCGACCAGTCAACTTGTCTGGAGG
>JAGQPV010001079.1 GCA_020426545.1 Planctomycetaceae bacterium | reverse complement strand
AAAGACATCATCGGCTGCACGGTGTTCCCGGATGCAGCGGGACAGCAGTCGTTCCTGACGGCACTGAAGAGTGCTCTGCAGCAGACCATCCCGGTGATGATCTGGGCCAGGGATGAACAGGCCGCGGCGGAACTGCTGCAGAATCTCAATCTGTTTCACCGGCTGACCACCGAGCTGGCATCGCTCACATACAGCATTCGCTGCGGCAATGATTATACCGCCGGAATCCTTCCTGAGCACCTGAGCCTGCTTGTGGAAGACATGGACTATCCCCCTCCGCCACGGTTCATTTATCAGAGTCCGACAGGGGCCAGCTGATGACACAGTGGAAGATCTTTCATGGTGACGGCCGCAGGCCGCACGACGCGCTCGAGACCATCCGTAATCAGATGCCCCCCTGGAGGGACTTCTCGAAGGAGAACCCGCAGGAAACTCACCGCGGGAGGACGTACATTCCCGGCCCCGCTGAGGTGGAGATGGTGAATGCAGCCATTCACCTCCGGCGGCCGCTGCTGGTAACGGGTGACCCCGGCGTGGGGAAGTCGTCGCTCGCGTTTGCGGTCGCCCGTGAACTGAACCTGCTCCCCGTGCTGAAGTGGCCAATCAATTCCCGTTCCACACTGCAGGAGGGGCTGTATGAATACGATGCCATCGCCCGCCTGCGGGACGCGAATCTCGAACGCCTGCAGGCCCAGTCGGAGAACAGCGGTGGCAAGTCGGACAGCGGTCGCAAACAGACAGGGGGGTCTGGAAAGCAGAGAACGCTGCCATCCGAGGACATCGGCCGGTATCTGACCCTCGGGCCGCTGGGCACCGCCTTTGCCGACAGTTCTCCCCGCGTCGTGCTGATCGACGAAATCGATAAAGCGGAAAGTGACGTACCTAACGGATTGCTTGGTGCGCTTGGCTCGGCGGAATTTACACCGCAGGGGTTCAGCAAAGCCGTAACCATTACCG
>JAGQPV010000107.1 GCA_020426545.1 Planctomycetaceae bacterium | reverse complement strand
AAATGAACGAAGTGGACTCACGAAAATCGAAGTCAGCTTCAAAAGATTGTAGCGAGGAACTTCTCTCGGGCCAGAAAAATGTGAATGATTTGAACGTTTTAGACGAATCCGCAGCCGGCAGCTTCCTGACGGAAATTGACATGTTGCCCGCAATGACACCGTCTTTCGGGTCATGCGGGAACGGCCGGGTCTCTGAAGCACCAGTTGCAGCAGACTGCTGGCCGCATGCTCTCTCCCGATAAGTCGCCCCCGGGGCAGAGTGTGATTACGGAGGCTTCCCGGACGACGGGCTTGAGTCACGCCTGTGCACGCGTGTATAAAAGCCAGCCGTTCGTGGGCCAGCACATTGGGTCAGGCTGCGATACGGAAACGAGCTGCCGTGAGCCGCGGTCTTCAACGTCCTGACCGACCTGTCAGCCCGGAATATCCAGTTCTTCACCGCCGGCAGAGGAATACCCGATGTATCAGACCCGGAGAATTGCCACGGCCCTGCTGAGCACAGCTGTCCTGCTCCTGACGGGGTGCAGCAGCGAACAGGATACGAAAGAGCCAACCGATCGTGTGCAGTCTGCGGCAGAGGGACCTCTGCCCTCTCATACTGGAGGGACAGGCAGCCCGGCCACCGGGCCTTTGGATGCAGCGTCCGGCGGGGGGAAGTCGTCATTGCCGACGGGGAGTGAGGAATCCCCGTTGCCAATCGCGCAGCTGGCGGAGGAAGTTCGCAGCGGAAAACGCTCAGTATCGATGACTCCCGGTCAGGGCGATACAGGGACTCTGGTAACGGTCTCGGGGGAAATCAATCAGTCGCTTCCTTTCAATAATACTCTGGTCGATTTCGAGCCTCAGCTGGAACTTCGCACGGGATATGGCTTCTATCATTCCGTTTCGGGTCTGTCGGAGCAGGTCATCACGTGCCGGTTTGAGTCCGGAGATTCCCTGCTGTCTCTGGTTCCAGGGCTGCAGGTCGTTCTGCAGGGAAAGCTGGCCGGTACTTACACGGGAGATCCGTTTCCGACCTTTCTGCTTGAGGAGTGCCGAGTCATCAGGCAGGAGGAGGTGTCTGACGTCTCCATCCCGCAGCAGAAATCTCATTCGGTTCAGGAGCTGCAGGCACTCAGTCAAAAATGGGACCAGCTCCGCGCGGAACTGGCCGGCGCTCTGAAGGTTGATGAGTATTCACTGACATCTCACCTGGACGGCAGCTACAAGGTGGAAATCGCCGCGGCTTCTCTCGATGCGAACGGACGCCTGTCTGAAGCAGCCATGCAGGCACTCAACCGGCTGCCAGTGATCCGCACGTTCCAGATCGGCGACTTCGGCGAGCCTGTGAAAAGTACCTGTGCCACGCAGGTCGGCTCGATTGCTTCCATCCAGAGTCTGGTCCTGCGGGACGCATCAGAAGTGAACGATCAGGATCTGGCGCAGTTTCTGGGGAACGGCGGTCTGCACGGGCTGACGCTGGTCAATCCGGCGAATTTGACGACCGAGGGTTTCGCGGCGTTCAGTCAGGTTCCACTGCTGGAACAGCTGCACCTTGCCGGCGGTGCGACTGCGGCCCTGCCGGCCCTTTCGCATCTGACTCGTCTGCGGTCTCTCGAACTCTCGAGAGTCAATATCAGCGATGATGATCTTCAGGTGCTGAAGCACCTCGACAGACTGCGGTCAATCCAGCTGGAATATCTTCCGATCAGCGGCAGTGGGCTGATCCATCTGGCCGCACCGGAGCAACTGTGGGATCTGGCGCTGACCGGGTCGGCTGCTGACGGGCACAGAATCGGCAATGAGGTGATTCCAGCTCTGAAAACGATGACCGGGCTGATCTGGCTGAGACTCCACACGACGGCGGTCGACTCGACCGTTGTCGAAGCGCTGGCTGAAATGCCGCATCTGCAGGTGCTGTCGATTGCGAGTTCACCGGTGGACTCGGGCATTGGGAGCGGACTGGAAAAGCTGTCCCGTCTCCGCCAGCTCAGTCTGATCAGGACTCAGGTTGATGACGAATTCAGCGAGTCCCTCGCGAAGTTGTCCACGCTGACATCCGTCAGGCTCGAAGAGTGCCCGGTGGGTGATGAGGTCCTCGTCGCTCTGGCGGCTTGTCCAGAACTGACGGTCATCGACATGGTACGGACTCAGGTAACCGATTCCGGTCTGGAAGCCTTTGCTTCGGCCGCCGCGGATCGGGAGATCAGCGAGTTGCGGCTGAGCGGAACGCAGATTACGGAAGCCGGACTGAAGAACCTGCTGAAGCTGAAGAACCTGAATGGCCTCAGCGTGAGCAGGAACCTGGAGATCAGTGAGGCGACCACCTCCGCACTGAAGGAGAAGTTCCAGAATCTGTCGATCCGGCGGAGTCGGTGACAGGCGAACAATCGGGAGTATCAGGTCATCTCATCTGCTCCGGCACAGGACCGCCGGTGGACACTCAGTGACCGCCGAACAGAAACCGCAGATTGATCAGCTCCCGCCAGTCTGGCGGGAAGTTTTCGCGGTCCTGCTGCTGCTGCCAATGATGATAGAAGATCTCCAGCGACCGCAGGATATCCCGGCGGCTGACGATACCCAGCAGCCGGCCATCCTCGACCACCGGCAGATGCCGGTAACCGTGGCTGACAAATATCGACGACAGGGCAAAAGCATCGTCTGCGGGTGAGACACAAACCGGGTGCCGTCGCATGATCGTCTCCACGGTGTGCGGGGCGACCGGCCGGCCGAAGAAGATCTCGTTCGACAGATGCTCCAGGCAGTCCTGTTCGGAGACGAAACCCAGCAGCAGAGGGTGTCCGTCGGTCTCTGGTCCCTGGACAACCGGTGCGTTGGAGATCTGATGTTTCAGCAGAAACCGGGTGGCCTCCATGAGAGACATTTCAGACGTTACTGTCTGAACCCGCCGGTTCATCAGCTGTGCGGCCGTCGGCACGCTGTCGACTTCATTCATGGTACTCGCTCCTGAGGCGGAGAGGTTCCGCAGGGAAATGGAACGGACAGGTTCCTGCTCCGTGTGAAGTCGCTCTTACAGCTGTTCCTGCTTCTTCAGGGGCCGAAGACTGCGCCGCGACGCCTGAAACCGAAATGATGATCCTCTGCAGCTGCACGGAACGACCAGGCTGGGTTACTTTCCGTCAGCTGGTTCGCCATCGGGGCCCCGGTTTCTGCTGGTCGTTCGCAACCTCGGACGTAACCTGTCCCGGCACACTGACGGGAGCATCGCCGGAACAGGCGGTCCGCCCCAGGCACGTAAGGTCCGCGAGACTATCCCTTGATCGGGATCCTGTGCGGTTTGCTTTGTTCCGCTTTCGGCATGCGGATGGTCAGCACGCCATCCTCAAAACTGGCCTCGATGCCGTCTTCCTGCACACTGGCCGGCAACTGGACGATGCGGCGGAAACTCCCTCGCCGGCGTTCGATCCGGTGGTAGCGGCGTTCCTCCTCTTTGTCTTCCTTCTCCTCGGAGTGCTCTCCGCTGAGAGTGAGGAGATCCCGATTGAGGGCCACATCGATTTCGTCCGGCTTGAAGCCCGGAACGTCCATGCGAACTTCAATCTCGTCATCGGTCTCGGACAGATCGAGGCTCGGCGCCATCAGCCGACCGGCCGCCGACTCTCCGTCCTCTCCGATGAATCGTGAGAAGAGCTCGTCCATTTCCTGCCGCAGGCTCGCCAGTGGCGATCTTTCGAACCAGGGACGAAGTGCGGAACTCTTTCGGGTCAACTGTCCGGCCATCGCTCCACTCCCTTCAGACTGTACAATCCCGCTTCAATTGGCCCACGGCACCATGCCGCAGCATTCGACCTATGTTGTGCCCCTTGTGAATGTCAGGGCTTTCGGGCTTATCGGAAGCAGCTGTTCCGCAGCTGCGAGGTCCCGATGGAAGCCGTGGAAGTGCAAGTGCGATGCCAAAACCGCGAGACGGACTGGAAGCGGAACGCCATGAGCTCTTCGCCCCGCTGGAAACTGTGCAGACGATATTTCAGTTTGCCCGGGCGGCTTTGGCCGGCAGTGCCGGGCAGTGGGTCGAACTGTGCGGCACTGTCACAGGAGTGTGACAGCACCGCACGATGCCCTGCCCCTCGTTCTCGTCCAGCAAGGCATTCTGTGTCAGGTTTCTGGAACGGCAGTGGAACGCTCAGGCTTGCCACGAGTACTGCTCCGCTGCACACTGGCTGTTCACCTTCGGTGCTTTCCTCGAACACGAAGAAATAGTCTGGTCTCGATCCGCATGCCACAGCCTTCGCTCAACCACGAATATCTTGCCACGGTGCTGAATGCTGCCCCGGTCGGGATGCTGGTGGCCGATTCCGGAAGTCACATCCTGTTCGCGAATCAGCAGGCTGGTGTGATTTTCGGGGTCGATCCCGATCAGTTATGCCGGATGAAGCTTGAGCAGCTGATACCGGAGAGGCATCGTCCGGGCCATCGGGAACTGGTTGAACAGTTCTTTGCCTCCCCGGGTTACCGGGTGATGGGTGTGGGACGTGAAGTTCTGGGGGTCAGTTCGACAGGACGGGAGATCCCCCTGGAAATCGGCCTGACGCCTTTTCAGTCCGACTCCGGCCCCCTCGTAATTGCCGCCGTTGTCGACATTACCGAACGCCGACAGCGTGAGACCGACTTTACGCTGGCTCGAATTGTGCAGCAGTCGATGCTGCCGACAGCGGCTCCATTGCTGCACGGACTGGAAGTCGCCGCTGTCTCGGAGCAGGCTGATGCCGCTGGGGGGGATTTCTACGACTACCTCACATTGAGCGATGGCCGGATGGCGATTGTGATTGGGGACGCCAGCGGTCACGGGTTCGCCGCGGCGCTCGTCACCGTCGCGGCGCGGTCCTATCTGCGGGCCTGCTCAGCCACCGAAACGGACGTGTCCCGTATTCTCTGTCAGGTGAACTCGCTGCTGCTGAAGGACGACCTGGAAGGCCGCTTCGTTACCCTGTTCTATGCTGCGCTCGATCCGCCGAACCACCGGGTGTCTTATGCGGGGGCCGGTCACACCGGTTACCTGTTCTCTGCTTCGGGTGACCTGAAACAGCAGCTTCCCAGCACCGGGCCACCACTGGGCTGGTTCCCCGAAGCTGAATATCCCTGTCAGCACCTGGAAATCGCCCCGGGCGATGTGCTGATGCTGCTGACCGACGGGATCGAGGAGGCCATGTCGCCCGCAGATGAACAGTTTGGCTGCCAGCGGCTGCTGAACTGTGTGCGGGAACACATCGGGAAGACACCCGAGGAGATCACTCGGGAAGTGCATCGGCAGGTTCACCAGTTCCAGGGCAATGCCGGCCAGCACGACGATGCCACCGTGCTTGTCGTACGGTTTGCGCAGCCGGACTCCCTCGAGGCCCGACCGGAGAGCTGACCCGACCGTCAGATGAGAGGCCATCAGACGGAGATGGAAACGGAGACACAAGCAGGAGCGGCAACTGCCGGCCTGTGTTCCGAACGCTCAAGCCACCGCTGGCCAGAGCGCCAGAATCAAACCGCCGCCAGCGAGGGAAATGCCGAACACCACCAGAATACGGAAAAACAGTCGTGGCGGTCCCAGCACGGCGACGGCAACCACTTTGAACGCCAGGTTGGACATGATCCCGGTCAGGATCATCCTCCAGCCGGTGTCGGTGCTCACATGACCGGACTGAATCAACTGCGCCGTCGACAGCGTGATGGCATCGACGTCGGTGAGCCCGGAAAGAGAGGCCACCAGAAGCAGGCCTGTTTCTCCGAAGTGTTCCTTCGCCGCAGCGACGGCGTACAGTACCAGCGCATACAGCAGGCCAAATGCCACAGCGGCCTTTAATTGTGCGGGATCGTCGTCAATCTCAACCTGCTGCTCTTCAGCGGTAGCTGGCAGAAGGTACAGACCGGCGGACAGAACGGTCATCAGCCCCATCACGGTGACCAGGGGCAGTACGATCTGCGGCAGCACCTCCGGGGCGACGACGAGCACTTCCAGCAGAATCCGCGGAAACACAACGGTTGAAGCTGCGAGAATGACGAAGGCCGCCCTGCCCGCAGCAGCCGGTGCCTTCTTCGAGCGGCGGGAATAACTCACCGTGGTGGCCGTACTGGAAATCACGCCGCCGAGCAGTGCCGCCACGATCGTTCCCGCCCGGGCACCCACGAAGCGGTAGATGAAATAGCCGGCGACACTGATTCCGCAGATCAGGACAACCATCAGCCAGATGCGATAGGGATTGACCACACCGTAGGGATCCCAGGCGCGGTCCGGCAGCAGGGGCTGGACAACCAGGGCGATCAGAGCCAGCTGAATGATGGCCCGGAGATCCTGCTGGCCGATGCGCTGCACGAATCCATGCAGCGGCTGTTTCCACTGCAGCAGTACGGCCACGGCCCCGCCGACCACGGCTCCGACCTCCAGCCCCAGCAACACCAGTGTCACTCCGGCGACGTACATCACCATGGCCGCAGTCTGTGTCGTCAGACCGAACTGCAGATCATCCCGCCGCTGCATTGTTTCTCTGGCCACAATCAGCATGGCCGCGACGGCGAGCAGACCGGCAGCCACGATCCAGCCTCCGACTACATTCACCAGTTGACCGCAGAGGGCTCCCAGCAATGTGATCAGCGTGAATGTACGAATCCCCGCCACGTGGGGGGCGGTCCATTCCCGTTGCAGTCCCACGAGCAGGCCGAGTCCGACCGCCACTGCCAGCTGCACGAATGCCTGATCGACCATGCGACGGGTTCTTGCTGACTGGCGGGGTGGCGACGGGGGCTGTGTCAGGGTGCGACCGGCAGAGCGCCGCTGATCGGTATCGTTCAGGGAGTAAACAGCGGAATCGTGAGCAGGGGTGACGACGTGCTGGCCGGTGTGCTGCCGCACGAGACCTGAATGCGATACATCTCCAGCAGCATGGTGAATGTGGCTGACGAGTGCGGATCACATCGCGGAATGGAATACCACCGGTCGCAGTGTTCGATCGCCACCAGGGCATCTTCCGGCTCGTCGTCACTCACCAGCACCTGCAGCGGTGCTCCTCCGGCGTGCTGGACTGGCGATTCCTCCGGAACCAGCGCCATACCAACCGCCAGAAACCGGAACACTTCCATCAGTGACCGCATTCTGACAGGTGTGCTGGCCGGAGCAACGTGCTTTTCGCTTCCGTCAGGCAGGAGAACGTCCTGAGCCCGCAGTTCCACCACTGGCGTTCCGGCGGGCACTCCCAGCAGCTGCTGCAGTGACTGTACCTCCGGAGACAAAGTCTCCTGCGGGCGGAACTGAAGAGCCAGCCACCGTTCCCGCTCGTACAGCTGGAGGTTCTTCCCGTCGCCGGGGTCCCGCGTCTCGTAACCGCTCTCGTTGGCAGCCACCAGCTGCTCCAGCTCAACCAGATCCTTCGCGAAGGGGGCCGATGTCGGTTCGGCGTACTCCACAATACGAAACTGCAGCAGATCCTGCTCCTGCAGAGACCGCATGGTCTGGCAGATCTGCTCAAACTGTTCGACGCCCTGGGCCAGCGGAGGTGGACCGCCCGGCCGAGCGATTCGCAGGTTGGAATACCCGTTGATCCGAGCGACCGCCACGCGCAGTACGCGGTCGATCTCCCAGCCCGAATCAGTCAGAAACCGCAGCATGTCGAGCTGGATTGGTGTCCGCATCCGCGTGTTGAACACCTCGCAGGTGTCGGTCGTGGCAAACGTGACCACTGGCCGTTCGCCGAGGGTCACCCCTCCCGAAAGTGCCAGCGAGTTGGGCGACACTTTCGGACTGGCCTCGAACAGGTCACCGCGGGCCACGGCCGAGCGGTCGACGGAATGCTGCGAGGCAATGGTGTCGACGTGCAGGAATTCCGCCGGCTCGCCCATCCGCAGCCGGACGAGATTCAGCAGCAGTTGCTGCTGCATCAGCCGCTGCATGGCATGGTTGTACCGTTCACCGTCTTCCGGCAGATGTCTGGGGCCGATATTACAGCCACAGACCACCAGCAGGACAGGCAGCAGCACCCTGAGCGATAAGCGATCGGGCCACATGGACGGCACCTCCTGTACGGAACCTTACCTGTGCCAGAGGGGACATTCCTCCGTAGTCTGTATCGGTTATTCCAGTTGTGTCGCTTGATGCGAACGTGGCAGATTGTGCAGCTACCTGACACACAGGCCTGGAATACCGGGCGGCGAAACCGGCAACGGGCTGCACAGGCCGGCCGGCTGCGCAGGCGACAACCGCCCGGGCTCCTTCGCATCCGGCAACATTCCTGTACCTCCATTGCCCTCCGGGCAGCAGGCCCGCACTGCCGGGCAATACCCGGGATACCGGGTTGAGCATCCGATAGAGACAACTGGCAGAGTCCACTGGCTGGACCTCTTCCTGGCCTGGTAATGCAGACCGTCTGGCACGAGCAGATCGGGTCTGTCTCGGTGTGTCATCCGGATCATGGTAGAATTCACTGGTGATTATCCCGCTGGCTGCGGTCGGCAAACTGGCTTCGTCGTGAGCAGTCGGCTGCGTTCGATTGACCGGCTTTGTGAAAACCGGTTGCTGCCACATCCGCGAGGTCTGCAGGCCCGTCCTGAAGGAGGAGCCATATGGAGCAAGGGGGAGGCCGCCAGCCAGCCGTGCTGATCGTGGAGGATGATCTCGATACCAGAGCAAATCTGCAGGATGTTCTGGAACTGGACGGATACGAATCGGAGCTGTTCTCGTCGGTCGGAGAAGTGCTCGCAGCCGCGGATCTCACGGGATACCTGGCGATTCTGCTTGATCGCAGGCTGCCGGATGGCAGTGGCGACGAACTGCTGCCGTACCTGCAGGAAACTGTTCCTGAAATCCCAGTGATTCTGATTACCGGGTACGCCGACCTCGAGGCCGCAGTGACGGCGCTGCGGAACGGAGCGGTGGATTTCCTGCCCAAGCCGATCGATTCAGATCTTCTACGGTCACGTTTGCGGAGGATCGGTGAAGAGCTGCGGATGCGGGAAGAACTGGCGGAGGCGCAGCGGAAGCTGATTGAATCCGCGCGACTGGCAGCGATCGGTCAGACCGTCGCCTCCATTTCTCATGAAGCCCGCAACGAGCTGTTCGCAATGGACGTCGGTCTCGAAATGCTGGCAGAAATGCTGGCCGACCGACCACAGCAACTGAAGGTTGTGGGCCGACTGCGGGAGGGACGGAACCGACTGAACCGTCATTTCGAGGAGTTGCGCAGCTTCGCTTCTCCGATACATCTCGAGCGGACCATCTCCAGTGTGCGGGAAATCTGGCGCTCTGCCTGGTCCAGTCTGGAATCGATCCGTCGGAATCGAGATACGTCGCTGAAGGAAGAGATCGGTGACGTGAACCTTACATTGCCCGTTGATGAGTTTCGACTGGAGCAGGTCTTCCGCAACCTGTTTGAGAATTCGCTGGCGGCGTGCCCTGATCCGGTCGAGATTTCCGTCATCTGTGCTCAGCCGCCCGGCTGTTCTGAGGAGATTCTGCTTACCATACGGGACAACGGCCCGGGGCTTACGCCGGAACAGCAGCAGAAAGTGTTCGACCCTTTCTACACCACCCGAGCGAACGGGACGGGGCTGGGAATGACCATCACGAAACGGATTGTTGAGGCGCATGACGGAACCATTTCCGCGGTGGCCACATCCGGCCGGGGGGCGGAGTTCCGCATCAGTCTCCCCTTCTCCGCAGAGGCAGAACGGTCTGGCATTCGGCCGGCGAGGGAGCATTGACCAGCCTCATCGACCGAAACGTGACCGGCAGCGGGAGCCGGTCACGTTCTCAAAGTGATGCTGCTGTTGAATCTGCCGGGCTCGCCTCAGCATGTTGAGCCGCGCAAAATGGTCAGCTGAGCGCAGGGGCGTCCCGGAGAACAGTCGCGGGGCGAGCCCCTGATTTCAGTCGGGCTTTGGCGGCTGATCCTCAATTTTCCGCTCACAGACAATGCAGCAGCCCGCATAAGGTATGGCTTCGAGCCTGGCCTGCGGCAGAACTCTGCCGCAGGCGACGCAAATCCCGAATGTCCCGTCATCGATGCGTCGGAGTGCCTCGTTCACCGCCTGACGCATTCGCTCCTCGTTGTGGACCAGTGCCAGTTCGCAGTCCAGCCCTTCGCCGGGTTCGGGCGAAACATCACCGACCGGATGGATTTCCGCATCGATGGCTTCAATCCCTTCCTGAATTTCGTCCCGCAGCTGTTCCCGCAGGTCGAGCAGTCGGGTCCGGTATTGCTGGAGCTGGCTTTCGTTCATGGCGGGGCTCATCCAACTGTTCGGTCGGGGGCTGCTGGAGTGTCTGCCGCGTGTTCGGCAATGGCCAGCTCAACTCCGCAAAGGCGGTGCCACTTCTGCAACTTCACGGAGGAAGGGCTTCATATGGCCGGATTTCAAATACCATGCGGACTGTTACAGCAACGGCAGACATCTCTCATCAAATAAAAAGTGAGCGGATCCGCACGCTCCTGTGCGGTGCAGACACATCCGTGGTTCATCTGTTATCGATCAGGCTGTTGAATTCTTCTGCTGGAAGCCCGGGTTCAGGGTGCGGGGGCGATTTCCGGCAGGTGTGAAAGCACCGGCGCGGCATTTGCGTCAGATGTTGGCCGGACCGGCATTCCGGATGCGGCTTTCCGTCCGATTGTCGTTCCTGACATTGAAAGGGAACGGTCATGTCCACGCTCACCCGCACAGAGCTGCAGTCGCTTGCGGCTCCCGCTGATGACTTTTGCGTTTCGATCTATCTCCCCGTGCAGCAGGCGTGGCCGGGAGCACAGGAAAACTCCATCAGGCTTCGGGGAGCCCTGGACGTTGCCAGTCGACTGCTGCAGGAGAAAGGATTGACTGAGCGGGATGCCCGGCAGTTCCTGCGGGATGCCCGTGCCATCGGACAGGACGGCGGGCTGCCGCGCGGCAGCCGGGTGGCTGGTCTGGCGGTGCTGGCAGGTGCCAACTTTCTCCGCACTGAACTGTTGCCATACAGCTGTCCGCAGTCGGTCGACGTGGAGCACGCGTTCTATCTGGCTCCGCTGCTGCGGGGGCTGACCTGGCCGGTGGAGTTTCATCTGCTGGCACTGAGCGAGAATCATGCGCGGCTGTACCGCGGCTCACGCGACGAACTGACTGCCGTCGAGCTCCCGGCTTCCGTCCCGCGCAGCCTGGAGGATTATCTCACGGGGACGGAGGTCAGCCAGCCGGTCCGCTTTCAGACGGGGATTGGAGTCGGGCAGGGCAGTCCGGAAAAAAGTCTGATCCATGGCCAGGCCAGCTACCGGGATGATTCCCGGGTGCGGCTGCACGAGTACGTGCATGCGATGGCGAAAGGCGTGGAACCACTGGTGCGGCACGATCCGCTGCCACTGGTGCTGGCCGCTGTAGGGAAACTGCATCCAGTGTTTCATGACGTGTATCATGGACCGGGTCTGACCGAACCCGGCATCCACGGCAGCCCGGATGCAGTCAGTGAAGCACAACTGCACGAGCAGGCGGTGCAGTTCATCGAAGAACATTTCGATGGGGAACTGCGGGATGCCTGCGATCGCTTTCAGAAAATCGCCGATACCGCACAGGCCAGTCATCAACTGGAAGAGATCATTCCCGCTGCCTGTCAGGGACGCGTTGACTCGATCATTGCTGCGTTCGGTCAGCGGGTGCGGGGGACGTGGGACGCGCGGAACCAGCTGGTGACCATCGACGAGGGACAGACCAGCTTCCAGCAGGATCAGACCGATCTGCTTGATCTGGCGTTGCGGGAGTCGCTTCGGCATGGTGGCCATGTGTATGTCGTTCCGCCGGAGTACGTCCCTGACGGGGGAACGGTGGCGGCTGTGCTCCGCTGGTAGGCGGCGAAGTGTTCCAGACAGCCTGAGGCGAACAGTCGCTGCAGATGGTGCCGTCTGGTATTGCGACTCGGTTCTGCTGGTACTGCACCGGACCGCCCTGTTGCCAGCCCGGGAGTGTTATCCGAAAATCGTGTTACCCTGCCCTGCCGTCCGCAGTTACCGTGTGAGCAGGCCGGTGCGTCCGCTGTTTCAACCCGCGGCGGGTCGCCTGCCGGGCCAAGTCGCTGAGGCAGATTTCCCGTCGGCCATAGAATTGTGAAACAGGATTCAGGTCGCGTCGGATCATGACCGGCAGAGTTGGAATTCCCGACAGAACCCGACAGAAGAGGTTCGGCCATGGCATCACGAACTCAAGCCAGCCTGCTGATCGTCGAAGACAATTCAGATCTGCGGGAACATCTGGTCGATTGGGCTGCGAGCCGGGATTACAGCGTGACGGCAGTTGAAACCGGTGCCGCGGCGCTCGGGCAGTGCGAACAGCAGAC
>JAGQPV010001078.1 GCA_020426545.1 Planctomycetaceae bacterium | reverse complement strand
CGGTGACGGCGCAGGTGATAATCACATTGCGGGAACTCATGGCTGCTGTTTCTCCGCTGGGCCGGGCTGATCGTGCAGCAGGGCGGCCAGTTTCAGCATGGCCGCGTCGCGTTCGGCGGTGGCCCGGGCAATAGCCGCCTGGCGGCCTGCCTCTGCCGCACCGGGTGAGGTCGATTCGTAATCAAAGAACCCGGCGCCGCTGCTGGTGCCGTGGCGGCCGGCTTCCACCAGTTTTCGCACGGCGTCGGGCAGGGTGGCATCGCTTCTGAGTTCGGGGGCCAGGCCCTGGTACACGGTGGACCAGATATTGACGCCGCCAAAGTCGCAGATTTCCAGCGGGCCATACAGGGCCAGCCGGAAGCCGAGGCTGCCGCGAATCGCCGCGTCGATATCGGCCGGGCTGGCGACGCCCTGTTCGTACAGGTCCCACACTTCGCGAATCATGGCGATCTGTACGCGATTGACGAGGAAGCCGGGGACTTCGCGGTTGACCGTTACCGCCAGCTTGCCGATCTTCCGGTGCAGGGCCACGGTGGTCTCGGTGACTTTCCGATATGTATCGGGGCCGGGCACGACTTCGACCGTGGGCACGAGGTGCGGCGGGTTGAACCAGTGCGTCACCACAGCCCGCTCAGGCAGCCGCATGCCGGTGCCGGCTGCCGAGACGGTAAACGTCGAGGAGTTGCTGGCGATGATGGTGGCATCGGCCACGAACTGTTCGATGCGGGTGAAGTAAGCCTGTTTGGCGGCGAGGTTTTCGGCGATGGCTTCGACCACGAACTGGGCCCGGGCTACTGCCTGCTGTTCGCTGTCGGCCACCTGAATCCGGCCGAGGACATCTTCCACTGCCTCCGCTGCCAGCTGCCCGCCGGCCACGAAGGCTTCCAGCCCGTGGCGCACCCGCTCATGGAGTGTGTCGCGGGCCTGCGGGTGCTCGTCGTATCCCCGCACCTGGTAGCCGCCGAGAGCGAAGC
>JAGQPV010001077.1 GCA_020426545.1 Planctomycetaceae bacterium | reverse complement strand
CCACGTAACGAGCGAGGCGTAACCTCCGGCAGTCACACTGGTGCTGACGGCATCGCCCACCGCATACACAGAGGCGTGCTGCCCACCGGTGACGCTGGAATGCACGATTCCCAGCGATTCCAGGGCAGCACTGCCCCCGGCGGAGATATTGCCCTGGTGCTTATCCACAGCAAACACGTAAGCATCGCCGGTGGCATCGACCGCGACGGTCGAGCCAGCCATGGACAGAGCCGCGGCATTGCCGCCCGCGTTGACCATGCCGGCCAGGGTGTCGAAGGACCAGATGTAGGCATCATCCCCGGCATTCACATTCGCCGTGGTGGTACCAAACGACTGCACAGCGGCGCTGCCTCCCGCTGTGAGGTTGACGCTGGAAGTGCCGCCCGACGAGATTGCCACGGCATCGCCTGCGGCGGTGATGGTGCTGTTCACACCATTTCCGGCGATGACAACAGCATCGCCGCTGCTGCCGGTGACCGAAGCCGTGACCTGCCCGAAGGCCATGGCCATTGCATCGCGGCCGCCTGTGACCGCGCCGGATACATTGCCCGCAGCTGTCACCAGGGCATCCTGACCGGCCGTCAGTGAGCCGCTGAAGCTGCCCAGCGTGCTGACGACGAAGTTCTGTCCGGCGGAGGCCGAACCGGGGGCCACACTTTCCAGGGCATATACCACAGCAGACTGACCGGCTGTGATGCTGGAGGACACGCTTCCCCCCAGTGCGGCAACCGAGGCACTGCCGCCGGCAGGCCTGCAGCACGGCCTCGACCGTCAGGTCGGTCGCATTGGTGCTCAGCGGGAACACGCCGTCGTAATTCCGCGTTTCTTCCAGCGCCTGCGGGTTCAGCTCCCAGGCCAGGTCGCAGGACAGCCACGACTCCCGGAAGTGCTGTGTGTCCGGCCCCGGCCGGCCCGGCTTCAGCTGCCGGAACCGCGGAGTGTCATACTGCTGCACGCTAACCCGCAGCCTGCCCTGC
>JAGQPV010001076.1 GCA_020426545.1 Planctomycetaceae bacterium | reverse complement strand
TGCAGTTCTGTTTCTTCTCGCGCGGCTGGTCCGGCCCGTCGCAACAGACCCCGAAGCCGCCGGCAACTGGTGGCGGGCAGCCCATTGTGGACCGGGCTGGCCGGCAGGCCGGGCCGGTTCTGTTGTCAATCGGCCGGGCGACAGCCAGAGGAACCGGGCCGCAGCTGCCGGCTGAGGGAACCCGCGACCGCCCCGGACCCGAGGTGCGGCAGCTGCCGGCAGGCCGGTGGCACCGGCTCACCCCGCACGCCTCTGTGCGAATGTCCCCTGTCTTCTGGCGAGAATCCAACGAAAATCCCGCCGGTTTTTCCCGGCGCGATGCTACCAATCCCGCGGCGGGTTGAGAAGTGTCCGGCCCGGCCACCGGTGACGGGCCAGGCTGCCAAAGGCAATCCACAGCTTCTTCCACCGCGGCAGGCTGACCCGCCGGCTGAACACATCAAACTTCCGCTCGCGGATGGAAGCCAGCAACCCACCGTAAATCTGCAGCATGGACGCCAGAATAGGCTGACCGGGCGGTTCCAGCAGCGAGTACAGCTCCCCGGCCCGCTGGTACAGGGCCTCGGCCCGGCTGACCTGAAACTCCATCAGCTGCAGGAACGGGCCATTCCGCACGCCCGCACTCAGTTCCTCGACGGAATACCCGAACCGGCGGAGGTCCTCCCGCGGCAGATACACCCGCCCCATGCCGGCATCTTCCCCCAGGTCCCGCAGAATATTCGTCAGCTGGAAGGCCAGCCCGCAGTCGATGGCCCGCTCAATCGCCGCCGGCTCGCGAAAGCCCCAGATGTGAATACAGCACAGCCCCACCGCCCCCGCCACGTGGTAGCAGTAGCGGGACAGCTCCTCGAATGTCTCAAACGAGACGGGCTCAAGATCCGTGGCGATGCCGTCCAGCACGTCGAACAGGTACTGGTGCGGAATCGCGTGCCGCTCGACAATATCCGCCAGCGCCGGCAGCACGGGATGATCGACCGGTTC
>JAGQPV010001075.1 GCA_020426545.1 Planctomycetaceae bacterium | reverse complement strand
TCCTGATCGTCCACCCAGAGTGCAGTTCACGGAATTCTTTCCGGATGGATTCAATATTGAAATTGTCTACTGGTACCAGCCGGCAGACCCGTGGGCTTTCCGCCAGTTCTCAGAGAAAGTCAATCTGGAGATCTTCCGGAGATTCGAAGAACACGGAATTCAGTTCTCTCTGCCACTGCGGCACAGCTACTGGAAACAGGATGATTCTCAGGGCCCACTCGATGTGCGACTCGCCGGCAATACAGGAGCCGAAGCTTAACACCAGTCCCGCAAGCTGTCCCCGGCCCCGGCCCGCAAAAATCTGCCCGACTGGACGGGCATTAGGGCAAACGGCAATTGTGACAGCCGCCGGCATCCGGTCATAATCTCCTGCCAGAAACTTAAGACGGAACTTTGCTTCCGGAGAATCATCAGGTATCTCCCCAGAGGTGTCGGCCGGTGTCACTGGCTAGAATGACCAGTTGATCCCGTCCCGCCGCCTCACCTCTGCCTGATGTAGCAGACAGCACTGCATCCGGGACGGCACGCGGCCACGAAAGAGCGTCGCCGGAACGACACCACAGACCAGCATCGTGCACGACGCCCCAAAAAGCAGCCGAATATGCCACGCGAGAACCCGCCTCCTGCCGATTCTGACACCGGCAATCAGAATGAGCACGATGCACCACGTGCCATCGCCGGAATCGGTGCCTCGGCAGGCGGAGTGGCAGCGCTGAAGACGTTCTTCACGCACGTTCCCGCAGACAGTGGCCTGGCCTGGGTGGTGGTGGTGCATCTCTCTCCCGACCACGAAAGCCAGCTGGCTGAACTGCTGCAGCCGCACGTCCGCATTCCGGTGCAGCAGGTAACACAATCGACCCGGCTGCGGGCCAACCAGGTTTACATCATCCCGCCTGATGCCAACCTGAACGCGATTGACAGCCATCTGCGTCTGACGGAGCTGGAAAAACGCGTGCGGGAGCGGGCACAGATCGACCACTTTTTTCGCACGCTG
>JAGQPV010001074.1 GCA_020426545.1 Planctomycetaceae bacterium | reverse complement strand
AAAATGTTCGGACTGTTTCCCGTTTTCTGGCGATGTCCGTCAAATCACCAGGTTTCTCCGGGTGCCGGCCCCGAGCAACTGCGGGAGACATTCTCAGTCTGGATCGATTGCCGCAAACCGGGTTTGAAATACCCGCTGTGCAGTGGCAGAGTCGCTCCCGCTGACACGATTCCGCGACGGAAAGCGACCACTGCCAGAGCTAAATTCCGGCAGAAAACGCGTCATAATACATGATTGCGAGACGGCTAGCCCTCCGGCCGCCAGCGCCCCGGCCTTTCTTCTTTCCGCAGCTACCTTCCACCGCGAGTTGGAGCGTTCTGTCCGGACTGCCACTCCGACTGCAGGATCTGGAAGGGTATCGGCTTTCACTTCTAATTCGTCCGGTTCGTCCCTCCGACTTGTAGTTCAAACCAAGACACTTAGTGCGCATGCCAGTCTGTGGCTGGCTGATGTGTTGCAGGGTTCTTTTCCTCACTGGCCCTGCTGCCCATTGCCCATCAGCAGACCTACATCTCCCCGTAGCCGTTCGGTCGTTCGAAGTAATAACCACTGCCTCAGTATCGAGTCAGGAGAAAACAACCATGTCACATTCTTCGCCATCCAACACAGGACCCAGCGACACCCCAACCACCCCAGTCGCCCCACTCTCCGATTCACAGCGCGAGTTTGCCGAGGTCATCGGTCGGATTCTGGCCAGCTGGTTCCTGCAGCCCACTGCACAGTCTGACCTGCATCCCACTGACGACTTATCAATCAGTCATGCGGCAGGTCGCCGGCAGAACGATGAAGCAGGCGTCGGAACTACCTGAATCACGGTGCCAGGCCAAGCCGCAGCCTGATCGTGACAGCAGCAGGCCCAGCGAACGGGAGTGGTCCCGATGCGAGCGGCAGATGAGCTCATCTTGTCCTCTGCTGTTCGTGCTGCGGTAAGAGACAAGGCTCCGTAGCGAACACTCGCTCCATTCACAGGCCAGGTGCGTCTCCGACGACCCTCACATT
>JAGQPV010001073.1 GCA_020426545.1 Planctomycetaceae bacterium | reverse complement strand
GCGGCAGTTCTGTATTGAGGAACGTGCGGGAGCCGATGCCGGCTTCGCGCAGGTGGATGTGCCCGATGCGCTGCTGGCACAGTGGGCGGGTTTGCGGTCGTCGGCGGTCTGACGGCCGACCGTCCATCGCTGAGGGCGGATTAAACGTTCTGCTGTTGAAGAGTTTCTTAAGACAGGAACCTGGATTTGATTGCAGGGATGGACAGGCTGGAGCTGAAGGGAACAGTCCGGCCGGTGGAAAATACCACCGAGACGCCGAAGTCCAGCCGCACGATGAGCGTACTGGTGGCAACAAAACGGCCGGAGATGCTGGCCTTCTGGCCGCAGCTGCTGGCGGCCCAGGACTACCCGGATTTCGAAGTGATCGCCGCCTTCCACGGGGAAGCATTCACGGCCGATCATGAGGCAGCCGCACGGGCCTGGCTGGGCGAGCGGCTGACGGTCGTGCGGGTTCCCGGCGAATGCGTGCTGGGCGAAGTGCTCAACCGGGCGACTGCCGCGGCTGCGGGCGAACTGATTGTGAAGTGGGACGACGACGACCTGTACAGCTCGCGTCATCTGAGTGATCTAGCGGAGGCCCATCGGGAGTCTGGAGCCACCGTCGTGGGCAAGACGCTGGAGTACTGCTACCTGGCGTCCAGCAACAGGACAATCCGGCTCGGAATGGCCTCGGGTGTGCATCGAACAATGACGGGTGAAACGTTCCTGCCGCCGGGTGCCTGCCAGGTGCCAGACCCGATGGTGGAGATGAACATCTACGCCGAGTCAGTTGCCGGGAATACCATCTGCGTGTCGCGGGAGGATCTACTGCAGCTGGGTGGCTGGCAGAAGGTTCCGTTTGCGGCCGATACCTGTCTGCTGCAGAATGTTCTGAAGCAGGGTGGCCAGCTGCACTGTGCTTCCGGAGCCGGACATCTGGTGCTGCGAACGGCCAGCGGCAGTCATCGGCATACGTGGAACATCTCCGATACTGACCTGCGGCAGTTCTGTATTGAGGAACGTGCGGGAGCCGATGCCGGCTTCGCGCAGGTGGATGTGCCCGATGCGCTGCTGG
>JAGQPV010001072.1 GCA_020426545.1 Planctomycetaceae bacterium | reverse complement strand
TGCTGCTGGGCACACTGGGCCTGGCGACCGTCATGCTGCGGAACGTGCTGGAACGTCGCAGCGAACTGGCCCTGCTGCGGGCTGTGGGTTTCCGCCGCAGCGGGCTGGTGTGGCTGGTGATGGTGGAAAACGCGCTGCTGCTGGCCTGGGGCCTGCTGGCGGGAACAGCTTCCGCTCTGCTGGCCATGTTCCCGCATCTGCGGCAGACGGGGGCCGATGTCCCGTGGGCCGGCATGGGGCTGATTCTGGCGGGTGTCTTTGCGGTGGGAATGGTTGCCGCGGTGGCTGCCGTGGTGGAGGCCGTGAGAACTCCCGTCGTGGCGACTTTGCGTTCTGAGTAAACGGGGCGGATACCAGGAGGGCCTGCTTCTGCCGCCTGGAGACTTTCAGCAGCCGGGGCGGCCTTTCTTCGCCGGTTTGTGCCTCTCGCTGCCTCTCTCCTCACGCTACAATACCGGGAACAGCACGTTGCCAGCCCGAGCCAGCGGATCGGGGCCGACGGTTTCTCCCTGGTGAGTGACCGGAGGGGCTTCGGTCGGACAGACAGTTTCGGGTTGGTGGTGTCTGGTATTACGTGCAGTGGATTGGGGTCAGAGAGCTGGAGGGACAGCACGTGACGTACGAGGAGATTTTCGAATACGTTGACGCGCACCCGTTTCGAATCTCCCAGTTCGAGATGGCGAGCGATTGTCTGGGAAAGGTGCAGGCGAATGAGGCCAGGCATGGACAACTCATCCAGTCATTCGGAGTGGGAATCAGTCACGACAGAAATGGCAGAAGTGCTTCGCCAGAAGACTGGAGCGGAACGACTGGAGATAGCGAATCGCATGTGGCGATTTGCTTTTCAGCTGGTGACCAGGTCCGTCAGTAATCAGCATCCTGACTGGACCGAACAGCAGAAGCAGAGGGAAGTCGCCCGCAGGATGTCACATGGAGCAGTCTGATTTTCTGGCCTATCTGATTGGAACTTTCGACCGGCTCGAACTGGATTATTTTATTGCGGGGTCGGTCGCGACAAGCTATTACGGTGAACCACGTTTTACCAACGATATTGACGTG
>JAGQPV010001071.1 GCA_020426545.1 Planctomycetaceae bacterium | reverse complement strand
TGGAACCAGACGCCTGACAGCAGGTTGAGAAGAACACTGGCGAGTGAAACACTCGCCAGTGCCACCCGTGGCGATGAGGTGCAGCAGGTGCGTCTTCGGCGGACTGCAAAGCCTGTTCAGCAGTTACCCTTGCAAACCTGGGCCGGGATTCCGAAAATTCCGGCGATTGAACGTCTCCGTCTGCGCGGATGGTCTGTCTCCTCACCGTCAAACGATTTTCCGCCGGCAGCGACCTGCCGGTTTCCCTGAAAGCAGATTCCGATGCCGATTGCAACGCCCGCCCAGTATGCCGCCATGCTCGATGCCGCCCAGCAGGGTGGCTATGCCTACCCGGCGATGAACGTGACATCGGTGGTGACCATCAATGCGGCGCTGAAGGCCTTTGCCGACAGCAAATCCGACGGCATTATTCAGGTGTCCCTCGGTGGCGGCAAGTTCGCATCCGGCCTGCATGTAGGCGATTCGGCCTTCGGAGCCATCGTCCTGGCCGAAGCCGCCCACCGGCTGGCTGAGAAGTACGATGTGCTGATCGGCCTGCACACCGACCACTGCCAGCCGGGCAAGGTGGACGGCTTCCTGCGTCCGCTGATTGCCGAAACCGCCCGCCGCCGCGAGCTGGGGCTGAACAACCTGTTCCAGTCGCACATGCTGGATGCCTCCGAACTGCCGCTGGACGAGAACCTGGCTCTGTCGGCCGAGCTGCTGAAGCTGTGTGCCGAGAATGAAATCATTCTGGAAGTGGAAGCCGGCGTGGTGGGCGGCGAGGAAGACGGAGTCGATCACTCCGATGCCCCGGCCGAGAAACTGTACACCTCGCCCGAAGACATGCTGACCGTCTACGAGAAGCTGCAGGGCCTGGGTCGGTACATGTTCGCCGCCACCTTCGGCAATGTGCATGGCAGCTACAAGCCGGGGGCCGTCAAACTGCGGCCGGAAATCCTGCGGGACGGACAGCAGGCCGTGATGAAGCAGTACGGCAAAGAGGCTGAGTTCGACCTGGTATTCCACGGTGGTTCCGGCACACCGATGGAGCAGATTCGGGAGACGCTGGATTACGGTG
>JAGQPV010001070.1 GCA_020426545.1 Planctomycetaceae bacterium | reverse complement strand
GGGACCGGCCGGTCTTCATTGCCGATGGCCATCACCGGTACGAAACAGCCTGTGCTTTCCAGCGGGAAGCTGCCGCCAGCAGGAATGATTCCACGGAAGAGCACCCGGCCGACTACGTGCTGATGCACTTCGTGGGCATGGGAGATCCCGGCCTGGTCATTCTGCCCACGCACCGGCTGATTGAAGATGGTCCGGTCTGGACTGCTGCCACCTTGAAGGAAGCCCTGCAGCCGTTCTGCCGGCTGACAGAGACCGGGCAGGGCCCCGCCGGAGCTCGGGCCACGTGGGAACTGATGCAGATCGACGGCAGGCAGCAGGTGCTGGGCTTTGGCACGCCCGATGGCACCTGGCTGCTGGCGGAAGTCACCGATACTTCGCCCATGCAGCAACTCGCCGCCGATCACTCTCCGGAATGGCGGTCGCTGGGCGTCAGCCTGCTGCATCGCCAGCTGATCGACCATCTGCTGGCCCCGCATGCGTCACAAAGCACCCTCACTTCGCGTTACGCCCATCAGCTGGACGAGGTGACGAACTCGCTGGAAGCTGGTACCTGCCGGCTGGCGTGCCTCGTCCCACCGGCGGAAATCGAGCATGTCGAGCTGATTGCTGCCCAGCGGGAACAGATGCCGCCGAAAAGCACATTTTTCTATCCCAAGCTTCTGTCGGGACTTGTGTTCAATTCTCTCGAATAAATCCAGCCGGGAAATTGCGGATTTCCGCCACCGGCGGAGGGCGGTTTCCTGCAAATGCCTCGCTCTGGCATTTCGACGGGCTGGCGAACCTTGAGAACCCGGCCGCACCGCCGTACCATAAGCGGCAGACAGCCGCCGGTCAGTCCACGAATGGATTGCCGTCTTCAGTCAGCCCGCAATCCGGCCACCGGTTCACAATGTGACAGGCAGGATTGCAGAAGTCAGAGCTGAATTGTATCGAGACGGCACCAGCGGTCTTTACTCAGGTGGGAGTGATATGGCATCGCCAGGCAGAATTCTGCTGATCGAAGACGACCGGGAGATTTCTTCGACTATCTCAGGTGTGCTTTCGGCAGCGGGATACGACGTAATCACCGCA
>JAGQPV010001069.1 GCA_020426545.1 Planctomycetaceae bacterium | reverse complement strand
TGCGTCGGATTAATGTCCCATGAAAATCATCACGGAAACCTTTGGCAATGTGCTGGTCGCTCATGCCCCGGATGAGCTGACCGAAGACTCAACCGGAGCCCTGGTCGATACCGTCCATGCGGCATTTGCCAGCGGGCAGACGGCCATCGTACTGCAGATGGAAAACAGCGAAACATTCGACAGTTCCGGGCTGACGCAACTGGCCGATCTGCAGGATGAACTGCGCGAACAGAACGGAAGCCTCACCATGTGCGGCCTTTCAGAAACAGGGCGGACCATCTTCCGCATCACACGGCTGGAACACGAATTCGAAATCTGCGAATCGGTCATCGATGCAGTCACACGACTGCAGTCGAATCAGCGGACCTGACATTCCCGGGCAGAGGCGAAAGCCGAAGCCCTCCCGAGGCCGGACACCGGCCGGCGAACCTCTTTCCTCACAGAATGTCGGCACCTCCGCGACGCGGTACTGGAATCCACAGTCATGACTTCTCCACTCCTTGAACCTCGCATGCGGCTGGGCGATCTGCTGCTCGCCAGGCGGTACATCACGGCCGAGCAGCTGGAACAGACGCTGGAGAAGCAGAGCGAGGACAATACGTCCAGTCTGCTGGGCGAACTGCTGGTGGAACTGGGTTTCTGCAGTGAAGAACAGGTACTGGAATGCCTGGCCGACGAACTCAGCCTGCCATTTGTGCGGCTGGACAACCGCCTGTTCGACCCGCGACTGTTTGAAACCATTCCCCGGGAGTTCATCGAGAAGAATACGGTCCTGCCGCTGTTCCGGGTGAGGGACATGCTGACGGTGGCCGTGGCCGAACCCACGAACGTCTTTCTGCTCGATCAGCTGCGGGAAATCGCCAGCTGCCGCGTGCAGATGGTCGTGGCCACCGCCAAAGACATTCGCCGGATGGTGCAGACGTATCTGCCCAATACGCGGGTGTTTGTCATCGACGACATCATCGACGATGCCAGCGGCGCCTCGGTCGAGCTGATTGAAGATGCGGTGGACGATATCGGCGCGAATGCCGAAATCGCCGGCCAGAGTCCGATCATCCGCCTGGTGAACTACA
>JAGQPV010000106.1 GCA_020426545.1 Planctomycetaceae bacterium | reverse complement strand
CGAAGAATCTCGACCCGGCGGAAGTGGCCGCCTATGCCACCCTCGGCGGGCTGCTGTTCAACCTGGACGAAACGGTGACGAAAGAGTAGCAGGCAGTCTCGGTCTGCCAGCAGATTCAGCGACAGTACATCCCGGGTGGCACGTCCCGGAGGAACGACGGGCGTGGTTTGCGACAGGCCAGACTGTTGTCTAACGGATCTCACATCCCGGACAGGCACTGAGGTTTGAACAGACTTCAGGCGGCGCGGCGGAGCAGTGTGGCCGCCCGCCGGGAACCGGGAAGCACCGCGCCTGCGAGGGCCGAGTCGATCAGCGTGGTCAGCCGGTCGAGCGCTGGCTGGTCGGCTCCGGATTCCACCATCGACCGGGCCAGTTTGTCCAGGTCCCGTCGCAGCACCGCCGGCGATGTCGAGCGGTGCACGCCTTCGCAGTCAATCAGCCAGTGCTTCCACTGGCCGTCGGGTTGCCGTTCGGGATAGAAATGCCGGCTGCCCGTGCCACGCCAGCCGAAGCCGGCGGCGGAGATCCGCACCACCGTGCCGATCATTCCTTCCAGAATCTGATTCCGGTCCGCGGGGGATAGCTGCCACCAGCCGCCATTCTGCAGCAGCATATCGACGGAGTCGGCCGGCGGGACGGCGTCCATCACCACGGCCGAGCGAAAATGCAGCAGGCCCTCTTCCAGCAGAGCCAGTCGGCGGGGGACAGCCAGCCCGAGCCCGGCCAGTACGCCAATGCCGTTCCACTCGCGGGTGGTTAATGTCTGCCCGACCTGGCCGGTCTTGAGATCGGTCATCCGCGGCCACAGGCGGCGGCGGCCCCGGTTCAGTTTGATGTAGATTCGCCGTTCCGTGCCGCTGGCGGTCTCCGGCAGCAGGCAGGTCCACACCACACGGTCGGCCCGCTGATTGAAGGCTTCGCCGCGAACGTCGTGCAGTCCGTCAAGACTGTCCAGCCCGGCGGCTGCCAGCTGCGCACGGGTTTCCGGGCTGTCGAATTCCGACTTCTGCAGCAGGCTGCTCCGCCTCGGTCCGGTTTCGGCCATCACATCGTGCCTCATCACAGTTCAACGGATTGCACCGCTGCAGCCAGCCCGTACAGACCGGCCCGCAGGGCCAATTGACATGTGAAGTTTCCGCGAAAGTGCGGAAATCTAGCCCGAGGAAGGATTTCTGTCCACGGCAATCGGCCGGACGGGTTTCGACGGCTGGTTTGTGAACACTTCCTTCCCGGCAGGCTACCTCCGCAGGCCAAGGAACCATTTCATCAGCGAGGCCACCAGCGGTGTGAGCCGGGTGCGGTTGAACTGATCGCCCAGCCGGCGGATGGCTTCCGCCTGCGTGGGGTAAGGGTGAATGGTGCTGCCGATGGTCTTCAGCCCGGCACCAGCCCGCATGGCGACTGTGATTTCCGAAATCAGGTCGCCCGCGTGCCCGGCCACAATGGTGGCCCCCAGGATTTTGTCGGTTCCTTTCTGTACATGTACCCGCACGAAGCCCGTGGTTTCCCCATCGAGAATGGCCCGGTCCACGTCGGCCAGCTGCTGTGTGTACGTGTCGATGGCGATGCCCTGCTCGCGGGCTTCCTTCTCATACAGGCCCACATGGGCCACTTCGGGAGAGGTGTAGGTACACCAGGGAACCACCAGCCGGCTGGCTTTCGACCTGCCGAAGAACAGCGAGTTCCCGATGACAATGCGGGCGAGAAAATCGGCCGTGTGCGTGAATTTCCAGCGGGAGCACACATCGCCCGCGGCAAAAATACGGCGGCTGGTGGTCTGCAGCCGGTCATTGACGGTGACGCCGCTTCGCTGATCGAACTCCACGCCAGCGGCTGTCAGGTTGAGGCGTTCCACATTTGGCTGCCGCCCTGCCGCCACCAGGATTTCGTCGGCGGGAATTTCCGTTGTTTCCCCCCCTCTGGTGATCGACAGCAGTTTTTCCCCGGTGCCACCCTCCTCCGCGTGGCTGGTCCGTACCTGCTCAAGGCGGACATCGGTCAGAATGCGAACGCCATCCCGTACCAGGGCCTGCTGGATCAGCTCCGCCGCGTCCTGATCTTCCCGATGAAGCACCCCCCCGCCGGTCTCGAGGATCGTGACCTGCGAACCGAAGCGGGCAAAACACTGGGCCAGCTCGCAGCCAATCGGTCCGCCACCGATGATCACCAGTCGCGGAGGAAGTTCCGTCAGCGAGAAGATCGTTTCGTTGGTCAGGCAGCCCGCTTCCCGCAGTCCGGGAATCGGCGGAATGGCCGCCCGGGCCCCGGTGCAGATGGCGGCCCGGCTGAACTTCAGCAGATGCGGGCCGACTGCCACCGTGCCGCCATCGACGAATGAAGCTTCTCCGCCGAACACATCGATTCCCGCTTCGCGAAACCTGCTCACCGAATCGTTCCGGCTGATGTCGGCCCGCAGTCGCCGCATGCGTTCCATCACGGCGGGGAAATCGACCTTCGTCCCCGCGGGCACCCGTACACCAGACTCGCCGGCGCGGGAAACATGCGCCATCACGCGGGAGGCGGAAATCAGGGCTTTGGAGGGAACGCAGCCCACATTCAGGCAGTCGCCTCCCATCAGGTTGCGTTCCACCAGGGCGACTTTCGCCCCCAGCCCGGCAGCCCCCATGGCGGTGACGAGGCCGGCGGTGCCCGCGCCGAGGACCACCAGGTTGTATTTCTTCGCCGGTTCAAAATCCGCCCGCTCGGGAGGCAGGACGTTCCCCGCCAGACGCTGGTTATGCGAGTCGGACGGCAGCAGTTCGGGAATATTCCGGGCCATGGGCAGCTGGTGTCTTCCTGAGGAAATCGTCTGTTGGCAGCGTTTACGGGGAATCGTCAGCAGCGGAGCAGGGCCTCAGGACTGCGAGTTCTCCACGGTTTCCAGAGCTTTCGGGGCCAGCCAGCCGAGCAGCTTCTTCGTGGCCAGCGGAAACAGCCCCAGCAGAACCAGCGCCGCGATCACCCGGGGCGAGAGCACCTCACCCGGGCCGAGGCTGGCCAGCCTGTCGGCGGAAGGAATGGACGCACCAGCCCAGGTATAGATGCAGGTTCCAGGCAGCATGCCCAGCTGACTGACCAGCCAGAAGGTTCGCAGCTTCATGGGCGTCAGGCCCATCACCAGGTTCACCACGAAAAACGGGACGACTGGTGTCAGCCGCAGTGTAAAGAGGTAGAATGCCCCTTCGCGGCGGAGGGCCTCGTTGAAGGTCTTCAGCCTCCCGTGGAACCTGTGCTGCACCGTGTCCCGCAACAGATATCGGCTCATCAGCAGGGCGGAAGAAGCCCCGGCCGTCGAGGCAAAACTGACGAGCACCAGCGCCGGCCAGAAACCGAAGAACCAGCCGCAGGCCAGTGTCAGGACTGTGGCGCCCGGCAGAGATGTTCCCGTCACGGCGACGTACAGGCCGAACGCCCCCGCCACAAACAGCACGGGCGACTGCTGATACCAGGTTCGTAACGTGGCCTCGTGATCGGCCACAGCCTGCAGAGTCAGCAGGTGCCGGTAATTCCAGAACAGAATTCCGGCGGTCGCCACCACCAGCAGAATGGCTCCCCGTCGGAGAGCGACAGCAAATCGGGAGCGATGTCCGTTTTCGGCGGACGAGTTCCCGCTTTCGCCGGCTGCGTGCTGACCGTCTGAATTCGCGGCAGGATCCGCCGGGGCAGAATCGTGCAGCGGCCCTCTGTCAGACGCCGTGTGTTCCGATGCTGATTCAGCCTGCACAGGCTGTTCCGTATTACCGCCGCTCATGCCGCACTCCTGCCGGATGGCAGGCAGGTGTGAAAACGTACTGAAGTCAGTGGCGGTTCCGCCCCTGCTCTACAGCATGCATCGCACCAGAATCAGGCCGCTGCAACCGCCCGCCGGAAACACCGCAGCGACCGGAGGAAGTTTACACAACCACCGGCCGCTGCTTCAGTGTCTCATCGCACAATCCGGAAAAAAGACCACCGGACCGCACCCGGGTGTTCGTGACCGGGGCCGGCGGGGTCTCAGTTCATTGCGACAGCTTCCGATTCGCTCAGTTTCTGCTGTTCCACGGCAAATTGCCGGGCGGAATCCTCCAGCACCGTGTTCCAGTCCACACCGTTCTGCTCGCAGACATGGCGCAGATCGGTCAGCAGCGTGGTCGCCGCTTCATCCAGGGGCCTGCCACCCAGGCCTTCGGCCAGCCATGTGTAATGACGCGAGCGGACGACACGGTCCAGGTGCTGATACCAGCTGGGGGTACACCGTTCGTAAGACATGCAGTTCTCCATCGATCCTGAACAGGAAGTTGAGAGGAACCTCTCGAGAGCGGCTGCGAATGCGCCGCCTGTCTGAAGTGACAGTTCAATCATACCGCTCTGCATTCCGCGTGCCAGAGGGAAACCACGTCACGGAGCATATTGCCGTCAGACAGCCTTCTCCGATACGATGAATATCGCTGGCCGGGCGATTTCTGCCGTGGCTGCGGGACATTCCTCTCGCAGCAGCCGGCCGGACTGCGGGGTGAGCCGTCATTCCTGTCACACGCTGACTGCTGAAGCAGCAGCCGACGGGACGGAACGCTTCAGGCCGGCCGCGGAAAACGGGCGAAGTCCGCGAAACGGGCAGAGTCCGCGGCGAAGCAGCGGGGGCTGTTCGTCCCGGCCAGCGGCACACTGTTCGGATCTGAAACAGCCGCTGGTTCAGAATGCTCCACCCGGCGAGAATGCAGTCTGAAACGTTCAGCCCTTACACCCTGCGGACAGCGGATAGAAGAACATGACGGACGATCCCAAATACCAGCCCGGCGAGCCGGATGTTCCGCAGACACAGCCCGACGATGTCATCATCAGTGCGGATACCCGCCGGTCGGAACGGATTCCCCCCGGTCAGACCCGCACCCGCAAATGGCCCGTGCTGCATTACGGGTTCGTGCCCGAAGTCCCCCTCGACCGCTGGAAGCTGGAAATCGGCGGCCTGGTCGATCGACCGTTCTCACTGAACTGGGAAGAATTCCAGCAGCTGCCGCGGGTGAAGGTGTTTGCCGACTTTCACTGCGTGACCACGTGGTCGCGGCTGGGCAACCTGTGGGAAGGCGTATCGGCGAAAGAGATCATGCAGCGGGCCGGCGTACAGCCGGAAGCGAACTATGTGATTGCCACCGGGTACGATTCCGGCTGGACAACCAACATGCCGCTGGCTGATTTCTGCGCGGACGATGTGCTGCTGGCCGACCTGCACGACGGCGAACCGCTCTCGGCCGATCATGGTGGCCCCGTGCGGCTGATGGTTCCATTACTGTATGCCTGGAAGAGTGCGAAGTGGCTGCGGCGGATTGATTTCGTGGCCAGCGACAAACCCGGTTTCTGGGAGCAGAACGGCTATCACAGCCACGGCGACCCCTGGACCGAGGAACGCTTCAGCGAGTGAGAGCACCTGCAGGTTGCGGGATCTGTCGGGGCAGGCGGGCCGGAACTTTCCCCCGCAGACGGCGACCGGCGGAAGGCAATCTGCAACAGACAGCGGAACTTTCAGTCGAGGCCGTCATCGGGCGGGCGGAAGGCATCCAGCAGCGAACCCAGCAGACTGCTGCGGGGCAGTGCGTCGATATCGGCTTCCAGCTGCGCCCGTTCCTCGTCGCTCATGTTCTGGTGCCGCTCCTGCATTTTCGCCGATTCCTGCCCCTGCGGACTGGCCTCCCAGGCGAGCTGAAACAGGGCCAGTTCGCCTCCATCGAACCAGATCAGATCGCAGCGGTGGCACACATCCAGCTTGAACTGTGCCGCCCCGGGGATGGATTCTTTTCGCATCAGATCCCGGCAGGTCGGGCAGCGAATTGTTTTGCGGGTGTCGGCCAGCAGCTGCGTTTTTGCCTCATCCAGCAGGATTTCCGGTGATCGGTCGGCCTTGTGGCGAATGCCCATGGCCCGCGATCTGCTGGCCAGGAACCCCCGGCATTCCAGGCAGTGATAAATCGGCACGCCTTCGTATTTCGCCTGTGTCAGGCTGGTGCCGCATACGGGGCATTTCATTCCGGTCCTTCTTTCTCCCGACGATCATTCCGCGGAGGCCAGTCTGCAGCCGGTCCGTTCACAACCCCTGCACGGTCTGCTGTGTCACATCAACCTGGCCCTGAACGATCTGGGCCGCCAGTTTTTCGGTCAGCGGGGCGATCAGAGAGAAGTGGTCATGCCCGGAAACCTTGAAGAACTGGACCTGCGGGTTCGAGTTTTTCTCGGCCATCAGCTCGATCGAATCCCAGTTGCCCCGCGACGCACCTTCAAACACGTACATGGGGGACTTCACACCCTGCAGCCAGTAGTAGGGCGACCGCAGGAGGATTTCTTTCTCATTGTTCGGATCGCAGTAGATGTAATCGCCCCCGTAATGACCGGCCGAGGCCACCGGCCCCAGGGCAAATACCGCGCGGTAGCGGTCGGACAGGGCTCCGACCAGCATCACCATCGTTCCTCCGGTGCTGTGCCCCCCGAGATAGATCCGGTCGGGATCAACATAAGGCAGGCTCGCCAGGTGATCGGTGGCTGCCAGGATGTCGTCCGCTTCGCCCAGAAACCCCTCCCGCTGGCCGGGGTTGTCGTTCCCGCCGCGCTGAGACGGATACATCATCACGATCCCCGCCCGCTGGAACGGGCTGGCCGCCTGATCGTTGTCCCGTTCGTTCGGAGTCCACACATCGCCGATGGAATTATTATCGCCCCCGGTAATCCACACGATTGCCGGATGGGTCGCACCGTCGCCGGGGTCACTCGACACATAGGCGGCCAGCTGGCCAACCGGAGATTTGTAATGAATCAGCTCGAACCCGCTGCCCTCCGGTGGAACATCCGCTGGGCCGAAGTTCTCCCCCGAGGAGACGAGCCGCGTGGTGAAACCCTGCCGGGCTTCGGTCAGCGTCTGCCCGGAATCGGCGGGGCCCGGAGGCAGGCTGGCACCGCACCCGGAGAGAAGCAGGACGACCACCGCGGAGACAGTTTGCTTCATGGTATCGGCGTTCCTTCAGTCAGGAGCCAGCGGCCAGCGGTGAGCCGACTGCGGGCCGCCAGGGGGGCTGCATATCCGGGGGCAGCCACGGTTTTCAATGGAATCGACTGGTCACTGCTTCAGACCCTGCCTCTGCCGCACCAGAGATCCTGCCACCGCTCCCCCGCCAGATCAACAGGATTCCCGGATTCCCGCGGCATGGGGCTTTGAACAGGCGATGTATTGACGAACGAAGTGAACAGTACGTATCATTCCTGAATGATCGGAGCTTTCCAATATGTCTCCGCTCACCATCAGAACCCCGCCTTTGCTTCTCCTGCCCTCAGAGAGACACTCCCATGTTGCGGATCGACGCGGATACTTCTTCGCAGCGGTATTGTGACGGCTATTCCCGGCGGAGTTTTCTGCAGGTGGGAATGGCAGGCATGGGTTCGCTGGGGCTGCCTGCCCTGCTGCAGGCGAAGGAGTCTTCGGCGCTCGCGGGCGGGAAGAAAGACACTTCCGTCATTCTGATCTGGCTGGACGGTGGTCCCAGTCATCACGACACCTACGATCCGAAGCCGGAAGCACCGGCTGACTATGCCGGCATCTGGCGGCCCATTCATACGAATGTGCCCGGTTTCGACATCACCGAGATGTTCCCCCGCCAGGCGCAGGTGGCCGACAAGTTTTCCGTCGTGCGGTCCGTGCATCACGATACCGGAGACCATTTCACCGGCGGTCACTGGATGCTGACCGGACGCGGCGAAGTCAGCGGCGCCTCGAATGACGGGAAATATCCGTTCTTCGGCAGCATCTGTTCCAAAATGACCGGCCCGCGTCAGGCGGGCATGCCGGCGAATGTGGCCATTCCGTATGCCATGAGCATCGGCCTGCGGCCCGGTTACTTCGGCGGGAACTATCTGGGAACTCAGTACGATCCGTTCCAGACGGAATCGGACGCGAATGCCGCGAATTTCAAGGTCCGCAATCTGGACCTTCCCGCGAATCTGTCGATCAACCGGCTGAATGATCGCCGCACTTTGCAGAGCCAGTTCGACCGGCTCCGCCGCCAGGCCGATCAGTCCGGCATGATTGACGCGATGGACCGCTTCGACGAGCAGGCCTACGAGATGGTCACCGGAGAACGGGCCCGCACCGCCTTCGATATCGGCCTGGAAGATCCCCGTCTCCGCGACCGGTACGGTCGGAACAGCTGGGGGCAGAGTGTCCTGCTGGCCCGGCGGCTGGTGGAGGCCGGCACCACCTTTGTGACCTGTCACTTCGGTGGCTGGGACAGCCACTGGAACCACCAGGGCACCATGGAGAATCACCTGCCGAAGGTCGATATGGCGGTCGCCTCGCTGATTGAAGACCTCAGCAACCGTGGCATGCTCGATCAGGTGCTGGTGGTGGTGATGGGAGAATTTGGCCGCACGCCGAAGATGAACAACGGTGGCAACGGCGGTCCGGCCCTCAGCATGGGAACTCCCGGCCGCGATCACTGGGGCAATGCCCTCTCCGTCATGATGGGCGGCGGTGGCGTGCGTGGCGGGCAGATTATCGGTTCCACCAACCACCTGGGCGAAGTGCCGCAGGACCGGCCATTGCGTCCGGGCGACATTCATCACACAATCTTCCGCGTGCTGGGTGTCGATCCCAACCTCAGTTTTGTGAACCATGCCGGCCGGCCCATTGCAGCCATCGATCACGGAGCGGTGATTGACGATCTGCTCAGCGGCAGCTGAACCCGGGCCCTGGGCCGGGAAGTCATACAGGACCACTGATGAGCCAGACAGACGGCCGCTGGACTTTTCTGCACGTCAACGACAGCCACATGGGGACTCCGCGGTCGTTCCGCTTTCGTCCGGCAGTGAACCAGCGGTGGGCGGCCATCCGGCAGCAGATGGCGGAAACCGGAGCCGACCTGCTGCTGCACGGCGGAGACCTGACCCGCGACGGCGAAATTCACGAGTTCGAATACCTTCAGGCAAGGGAAGACCTGGAGACGCTGCCGTTCCCCGCATTCATCATCCCCGGCAATATGGATGTGGGGAACAAACACGCCACCCGCAACGGCGTGAAGCGGAAATGGGAAGACCGCGGCCTCGGCTGGAATGACCCCGACCTGAACATGACGGCGGAGCGGCTCGACCTGTTCTCGCGGTACTTCGGGTCCATCCACTGGACTTTCCTCTACAGGGACATCCGGTTTACCGGCTTCTTCGCCGCCACCGCCGGAACCGGCCTGCCACATGAAGAACAGATGTGGCGAATGCTCGAGCGGCTGCCCTCGCTGCCCCCGGCGAAGCACCACGTGGCCATGATGCATTACTGGCCCTTCATGGAGCAGCCGGATGAACCCGCCTGGGATCTGACCAACCCCGACGAATACGACAACTGGTACTTCTCGATTGACCCGCCGCACCGCCAGCGGTTGTGGGACCTGCTCAAGGCAGCGAACGTCGAGATTCTGTTCTGCGGCCACGTGCACACGGGGCGGTCCGTCCAGGATGTGGATGGCATTCGCGTGTACCGCACACCCGCCGCCGGCAACACGGCCCAGCTGGCCGAACGGTGGGCCGACTCCGAAACCCGGTTCGGGTTTCAGCGGTGCGATGTTACGCCGGAAGGCATCGAGGTCACCTTCGTGCCCGGCAACGATCAGTGCGAGGAGTTCGATTCCTTCGGACCGATGGGGCACCCCACCGCCGCGCTCAGGGATTATTCGATTGCCCGCGAGCAGCCACCGCTGGGCTGAGCGGTCCGCACAGTAACCCGAAGACGGGCAGACGGGCTCAGCTGCACAATTGAGCTTGCCCGTCCAGCGGGAAAACCGTAGAACTCCGCGATCCATTCGGGCCTGCCCGTTCTGCCGGATCCTGCGCCAGCGGTGTTCTCCGTCGCGGCCGCCCTTCTCCTGCGGTCGCTGGCCTGCACTGGCTGCGGTCCGCCGGCCGGCATTCGCTGCCGGCGCCGGGTCGCTCTCAGTGTCTGCTCCCGTTTCCTGTCACTGCCACACGCATTCCTGCTGTCAGTTCTGTAAGGGCCGACGATGAACTCGTCTCCGCTCGAGCCTGCCGGACCGCGCCCCTTCGTCGGTCTGCATCTGAAGTGCTGTAACGTGTATGTGCGGGCTTACCGGAATGCGGCGGGCGACGCCTTCACGGCCTGGTGCCCCCGCTGCTCGGCACCGGTGCGGGTCAATATCACGCAGGATGGCACGGGAACCAGCAATCGGTTTTTTGAAGCCAGCTGACCGCACCTCCCCTGCTGCGATCTTCCCCCATCGCCCTCCTCCTCGCCTCCCTCCTGTTTCATTTCCGTCTGGTGGTCATGCTTCAGCTGCCATCTTCCATCTGACAGCTGCCGTGGTTGAGATTTCCGCTGGTCAGGGCGGCTTCGCTGGCCATCCACTCCGCAGGAAGGGCCTTCCGTGAGTCCGGACCTCTGCCGATTATTCACTCCCCGGGCAGCCCGGCTGATGGCCCGCCCGGCGGATGCAGCCGGAACGCTTCTGATGGTTTCGGTTCTGTCCCTCAGTCTGGCGGGCTGTGTGGAACTGGAAGAGCATGCGGGGCCGCAGCTGTCCGTTCCTGCTGTGGCAGCCCGGCCGGACGTGCCCGTACTGACGGTGCGTCTCAAGGATGAACGGCCCGACTGGGAGCGGCATTACCACGAAGTCGCCTCCCGTCCGGAGAACTGGCGGCGTGGAACGGGTTTTGTACCGCTGGAGAATCTGCAGCCGAATCCGGTCGATCAGCTGCAGCATCTGATTGAAGCCGAGGCCGCCACCCGCTCCGAGGTCCCGCTGTGGGCCGAACTGAAGATCCAGTCGTTCCGGCTGGTGGTGAACGAAGTCCCGCGGCTGGAAGCCGAGTTCCGGCGGATGCAGAGGTCCGGCAGTCTCCGGGTGAATATCTCGGTCGGCAGCGATCCCGGCGGCCCGCGTGAACGGGGGGCGCTGTCGCAGCAGATGCGCTCTTCCGCCGGGGAAGTTCCCCAGGAAATGCCCCGGACATCCCGGATCGTGGGCACCCGGATCATGCGGATCGGTCCACCCGCCGAACTGGAAGGTCATTATACTCCCGGTATCACCTGCCGCCTGGAGGCGGAGGTCACCTGGTTCCCGGCAGCTGGCCCGCCTGAAACGAGGCTGCTCAACTGCAGTGTGCTGGTCCCCGTGGAAAACTGGGCCGGTTATCAGCGGGACGCTGCTGTTCAGTCAGCGGTCGAGCAGTTGCTGCTGCAGGTGACGGCAAAACTACATCAGTCAGAACGATCCCCCGGCAGCCCCGAATCCTGACCATGCGACCATGTGGACAGGAAATCGTGTGAAACTCGCGCGAGCGGTCAGACTGCGGTTCACATCACCAGAGGGCACCTTAGAATCCTGACACCCCTCCGGGAGCGCGCTCTTTCGGGGTGGATTCACAGCTGACTGCTCCACGATGACAGAGATACCATGCCAGAACCCGCACTGATCGACATTGCCCCCGACCGCGAAGAATTTCTGGCAGACGTTGTCTCGGGGCTGCTCGCCTCGCCGAAAACGCTTCCCAGTAAATATCTGTACGACGAACGCGGTTCCCACCTGTTCGATGAAATCTGCAATCTGGATGAGTATTACCTCACCCGGACGGAACTGCAGATCATGGAGCAGTACGCCGGGGAAATGGCGACCGCCGTGGGGTCGAAGGCCGTGCTGATCGAGTACGGCAGTGGCAGCAGCCTGAAAACGGGCCGCCTGCTGGAACAGCTGGATTCTCCCGCAGCCTGTGTGCTGGTGGAAATCTCTCTGGAACACCTGAAGAACAGCGCCAGCCGGCTGGCAGCGGAGCATCCGGGCCTCAAAGTCGTGCCGGTGTGTGCGGATTTCACCCAGCCCTTTGACATCCCCGATCTGCCTGCGGATGCCGGTCGGCGGGTGGTCTACTTTCCGGGTTCGACCATCGGCAACTTCAGTGCATTTGCTGCTCAGGAACTGCTGACGGAGATTGCCAGCCAGGCTGGCCCCGGTGGCGGGCTGCTGATTGGTGTCGACCTGCTGAAATCGCCCGAGATCCTGAAACCGGCCTACAACGACCGCGAAGGCGTGACAGCCAGTTTCAATATGAATCTGCTGGAGCGAATCAACCGCGAACTGAAAGCCGACTTTGATCTCGGGGCCTTCCACCATGAAGGCCGGTTCAATGCGGAACAGTCCCGCATGGAGATGCACCTGGTCTCTGAAAAAGAGCAGACGGTAACGATCGGCGAAGCACAGATTTCCTTCGCCGCGGGCGAAACCATCCACACGGAGAATTCCTGCAAGTTCACGCCCGCCTCTTTCCTCGCCCTCGCCCGGCCGGCCGGCTGGCAGATGCGCGACTTGTGGACCGATCCCGCCGGCTGGTTTGGCGTGGTGGTCCT
>JAGQPV010001068.1 GCA_020426545.1 Planctomycetaceae bacterium | reverse complement strand
CTCGAGTCGGTCCCCCCGGCCGACGCGGTCGGGCGGTCGCTCGCCACCTCCTATGCCGCCCTGCCCGACCGAGCGGGACGGCTGTTCCGGCTGCTCGCACTCCATCCCGGTGAGTCGGTGTCCCGCTGGGCCGCCGCCGCGCTGGCCGGCTGGACCGTCGCCGCCACAGAGCGCGAGCTCGCCGTGCTGCGCGCCGAGCACCTCGTCTTCGCCGACGAGCACGGCCGCGTCAGGCTCCACGACGTCGTACGCCGCTATGCCGCCCAGCTCAGTCGTGACATCGACCCCCACAGCGCGCGCGTGGACGCCGTACGTCGGCTGCTGCAGCACTACGCCGTGACCGCCCAGCATGCCTGCCAGCAGCTCCGCGGCTCCGACCTGGTGCCGACGCCGCCCGAGGGGGTGCCGATGCCCGACGTTGGCGACGTCGCCTCCGCCCGTGACTGGCTCTCGCTCGAGACGTCCAACCTGCTCGCCGCCGCACTGTTCGCCGGCGAGCACGGCTCGGTCGACGAGGTGGCCGCCGTGGCCGCGGCCGTCGCACCCTGGCTGGAGGCCGACGGGCTGTTCTCCGACGCCGTCGGGCTCCACCAGGTGGCGCGCCGGGCGGTCGACTCCACGATGCGAGCGGTCGCCGCCGACGGACTCGCGAGGGTCTATGCGCTGGCAGGCGACCTCGAGACGGCCCGCCACTGGGCCACGCTCGCGGTGGCCGAGTCCGCCGGCCCCCGGCGGATCGCCGCGCAGATCGGGCACGGCCAGATCCTGCTCAAGCTGGCCCGGGTCACCGAGGCCCGCACGGTGCTCACCGACGCTGTCGCGTCCGCCCGCCAGGTCGGCTCCCGGTTCCTCGAGGGGCGGGCCACGTCGGCGCTGGCGGCGGCCACCCAATACCTCGGGCGGTTCGAGGCAGCCGAGGCGCTCTTCACCAGCGCGGCGGCCATCTCCGAGGAGGTCGGCGACCTCTCCAACGTGGCCGAGATCTACACCGATATGCCCTACCTCTATCTCCTCTCCGAGCGGTGGGCCGACGCCGAGCGCGTCCTGCTGCGCGCGCTGGAGCTCCAGACCCTGGTCGGGATGCG
>JAGQPV010001067.1 GCA_020426545.1 Planctomycetaceae bacterium | reverse complement strand
AGTTTGCAGAAGGCAAAAATAGATTGTGGTACAGTTTGAAATTTTGGAAAGTAGGACGGCCGCTCTTGGCCGTCTTTGGTCGGACAGGAGTGCCCGACTTACGGCAAAGTGTACCACTACCCCAAAAAGTACGTGACCTTTGTCGTTGAATCTTGTCACTGGTTTGAACGTAGCAAGTTAATCGGGAGGGACGCCGTCCTTGAGTGGTACGGTTGATTTGCGGCACGGCGTCGCGACAATGTCAGTTTGTTTGTTTGGAGCATCTAGTCCGTCGGTTAGGCACTTCATCAGCCCCACAGAAGATTATGAAACCCGATTATTCCACGCAACATAAGATCATCAGCGACCTCTTCAACCTTCCGACGACTCGCGACGAGTGGGAACAGTTTCGCCTGACCGACGACCAAATTGGTTTATATCACGAGAACGGATATCTGCCTGGGATACGCATCCTGACTGAGTCGCAGGTGGAAACGTTACGATCCGAGTTGGCCGAGTTCTTTGATCCGACCCACGAAGGCAGCGAACTATGGTACGAGTATCACACTAACGAGTCGGCTGACCCCAACGCAGTTCTGTTTCACGCCCTGGGTGCGTGGCGGTTGCGACCGGGCTTTCACGACGTGCTATGGCATCCGGCGTTTACGGTCGCGGCGAGTCAACTGCTGAATGGTGCGGTACGATTCTGGCATGACCAGTTGTTTTGTAAGCCCGCGAAGCACGGCGGAGTCGTTGCTTGGCATCAAGACTACTCGTATTGGACACGCACGAAACCAATGGCCCATCTGACGTGCTGGATCGGCTTGGACGACAGCACTCGCGAGAATGGCTGCGTCCACTACGTTCCTGGCAGCCACCGTTGGGACTTGTTGCCCATCACGGGTTTGGCGGGCAACATGGACGCAATCCAAGAAGTCCTCTCGCCGGAACAGTGGCGGATCTTTAACGAGCCTGTTGCCGTGGAGCTTAAGAAAGGCGAATGCACTTTTCATCATCCGTTGATGATCCACGGCTCTTTTGCAAACCGCACCGACCAACCGCGTCGGGCGACGGTCATTAATGTGTTTCGCGACGGCGTCTGCTCGGCGACCGCTG
>JAGQPV010001066.1 GCA_020426545.1 Planctomycetaceae bacterium | reverse complement strand
GACGGTATTCGGCTGTAGTTCGAACTCGGCGGACGATGAGTACCGCCGACTGGTTGAAGATCTGTCACGGCGACAGGCCGTGCAGCAGGAAGCCCTGATCCGACAGAGCCGGGATCTGACGGAGGCCTCGAAAGAGCTGGTCGAATCCGGTGCTTCCGCCCGACGGGAACTGACTGAGATGCAGTCCCGGTTGCAGCAGGAGTTTGCCTCCGAGCGGCAGAGCATCGACGGCCAGCGGCAGAAACTGGATGACGAACGCCGCGAGATCGCCACTCAGCGGCACCGGGATCCGCTGGTCGCCACAGCTATCGTGCAGTCCGCCACGCTGCTGATCGCAGCTCTTCCGATGGTGGCATTGCTGCTCCTGATCCTGGCCTCCCGAAAAGAGCCGGTGGAAGTGGCGCTGACAGAACTGCTGATTGAGGACGTGACTGCTGAGAAGCCACTGCTGCTGGCCGGCCCGATCGGGCAGCAGCACAAACGGGGCGCGTGACAAATCACCTGAAGAATTAATGGAGTCGGATGGCGACGCGCCATCCAACAATTCGACTTCCACTGATTTCAGTCCCTGACCCCTCATCAAGGAGAAACTCATGTCACACATTGTGGAAATTCAGACCGAGGTGCGGGACCCAGTCGCTGTGCAGGCGGCCTGCAGACGCCTGAAACTGCCGGTTGCCGTGCTGGGCAGCCATCGCCTGTTTCAGGGTAGCGTGACGGGCCTCGGCGTCCAGCTGCCCGACTGGCGGTACCCTGTGGTCTGCGATCTGGTCAGTGGCCAGCTGCGGTACGACAACTTCGGCGGTCGCTGGGGTGAGCAGACGCGGCTCGATAAATTTCTGCAGGCGTATACCGTAGAAAAGGCCCGGATTGAAATTCGCCGGAAAGGCCACAGCTGCACCGAACAGCAGATGGAAGATGGCTCGATCCGACTGACGGTTCAGATGGGAGGTGCAGGTTGAAGCACATGCAGATCACTATCCGACCGGACGGTAGCAGCGAGATCGAAACAAAGGGCTTCAGCGGCAGCGAATGCCGGCAGGCCAGCGAATTTCTGGAGCGGGCGCTGGGCCAGCGGTCCAGTGAGCAGCTCACAG
>JAGQPV010001065.1 GCA_020426545.1 Planctomycetaceae bacterium | reverse complement strand
TATCGCGGCGCGCCGCAGGAGTTCGTTTCGTCGGCCAGGCACGGTTTCCTGTATCAGGGCCAGTGGTACTGCTGGCAGCAGCAGCGGCGGGGCACGCCTTCGCTCGACCTGCGCCCGTCGGCTGTCGTGAACTTTCTTCAGAACCACGACCAGATTGCCAATTCCGGCCGCGGGCTGCGGTGCCATGCGCTGTCCAGTGCCGGAACCTATCGGGCGATGACGGCGGTGCTGCTTCTCTCACCGGCTACACCCATGCTGTTTCAGGGCCAGGATTTTGCCAGCTCCAGTCCGTTCTTCTACTTCGCCGACCATAACGAGGAACTGGCGCAGCTGGTTCAGGAAGGCCGGCGGGATTTCATGAAACAGTTCCGCAGCCTGTCGCTGCCACTGGTGCAGGAAAAGCTTCCCGATCCGGGGAACCCCGACTCCTTTGAACGTTCCCGGCTCAACTGGAAAGAAGTCGATCGGCACGCGGAGGTAGTGGCCCTGCACCGCGACCTGCTGAAGCTCCGGCGGACGGACCCGGTGCTGTCGCTCCGCCCGTGCCAGCTCGACGGGGCAGTCCTGTCCGATGACGCGCTGCTGCTGCGGTACTTCGCGCCGGATGGACTCGATCGGCTGCTGGTCGTTAATTTCGGTCCCGATCTGCATTTCAGCCCCGCACCGGAACCCCTGCTGGCACCGCCGGCTGGCTGGGTGTGGGACACGCTGTGGTCGAGCGAGGACTTTGAATACGGTGGCAGCGGAACACCTCCCCTCGGGCTGGAAAACAAATGGGACATTCAGGGACAGACGGCGGTCGTTCTGCACCCGGTTCCGATCGATCGGATTTCCTGACGGACCGGGCATCATGACTCACATGACATCGAGCGAAGCAACGGTTGTCCGCCGGGTAAACTTCCAGGTTCCGGATGCCGGTGACCCCGAGCAGCAGCTGACCCGCGAGTGGCTGGTGACCAACGGCCTGGGTGGCTACGCCTCCGGCACGATTGCCGGTGTCGCCACGCGGCGGTACCACGGGCTGCTGATTGCCGCCCTGCCGGCACCGCACGGCCGGACGCTGCTGCTGTCGCACCTGACGGAACGCCTGCGAATGG
>JAGQPV010001064.1 GCA_020426545.1 Planctomycetaceae bacterium | reverse complement strand
TTCGGACGCACCGTTTACTCTCAGGGAACCCTGACCCACGAAAATTATGGGCGAGACCATCACCCGCGCAATTTTTGCATGTGGATGGCCGGGGGAGGAATCAAGGGCGGTGTCGTTCACGGCGAGACCGACGACTTCAGCTACAACATCGTGCGGGATCCCGTGCATGTGCACGATCTGCATGCCACGTTGCTGCACTGCCTGGGCATCGACCACACGCGGCTGACCTTCCGCTTCCAGGGCCGGGATTACCGCCTGACCGATGTTCACGGGAAGCTGGTGGAGCAACTGCTGGTCTGAGGGGTTCTGTGGCATCCCCCGGAATCATTCCGGCGGGGCCAGTCCCTCGATGAACCGGCAGATGCCTTTGATGGCCCGCTGCCAGTTGTCTTCCCGGGTATGGGCGGACGTTTTCTTCGGCGACAGGCTGTGGTCGCCTTCAGCCGCCCAGTGCAGGCGGATGGCATCGGACAGCGGGTAGGTGGCCACTTCTTCCCGATCGCCGAATGTGTCCCACTCGCCCTGCACAAACAGGGCAGGGGTCCTGAGGTGCTCCAGGTGTTCGATCCGCAGGCGGTCCGGTTTGCCGCTGGGATGAAACGGATAGCCCAGACACACCAGGCCGGCCGCACCCGCTTCATCGGCCATCAGGCTGGCGATCCGGCCGCCCAGTGACTTGCCGCCAATGACCAGTCGATCGGCCGGGTACCTGTCGATCACCGACTGCCAGGCAGCCCGCAGTACCGGTTCGCGGTCCGGTGGTCGCTTGGAACCGGTGACATGCCGCTGCTCCATATACGGGAACTCGAACCGGACGACACGGAATCGCTGCTCGACCAGGCCGGCGGCGAAGGTGTCCATGAACTCGTTCCGCATGCCGGCCCCCGTCCCGTGAGCCAGTGCGACCGTCCACTTCGCCTTCTTCGGGCCTTCAATCAGCAGTCGCGGGGTTGTCTGGTCGGCAGCCATGAGCGTCTTTCCGGCAGAGTGTGCAGCCCGATGGTCTGCACTGTTCCTTCGATGCCCCGGCAGTTCCCCCGGCGGACAGTCCCGGGAGAAATCTGCGGCGGTGGCAGCAGTCAGACCCACTGACGGTGGA
>JAGQPV010001063.1 GCA_020426545.1 Planctomycetaceae bacterium | reverse complement strand
CTGTTTGCGAATACGAGTGATCGTCGGCGTCTTCACATTGTCTTTCGCCGGCAGCAACGAGACAATTTCTTCGCAGCGATCGACCGTGTCGAGCTGCAGGAATTTCTCTTTGCGGGCCAGCAGCTCTTCGCGATTGTCGGCAATCGACAGGGCGAACCACACGCTTTGATTGCATTCTTCCAGCAGCTTGTGTTCCAGCTCGACGCTCTCGAGCCCTTCGGCCTGCAGGTTCAGCAGGTTGTGGTCGTAATACAGTTGCGAGATACCCAGCGATACAAGCAGTGTGAAGGCCAGCCCGCCGCCGAGGACGATCTTCGGGAATCGCAAGATCGGTTCGACCCAACGATGCACCGCCACCGGTTCGGTGCGGTTCCAGTTAATTCGCCCCCGATCCACGGTGGCAACCAAAGCGGGAAGCACCGTCAGCGTGGCCAGGGCACAAAGCAAGATGCCGCCGCCGGCAATAACGCCCATCTCGGCAACGCCAGTGAATTTCGTCAGGCTCGCGGCGAAAAACGCAATCGATGTCGTCACGGCACCCGTGACAATCGCCGGGCCGATCGCCGAAGCAGCGCCGATGATTGCCTCATCGCAGGTACGTGCTTCGCCACGAAGCTGCATGTAGCGGGCGATGTAGTGAATGCCGTAGTCGATGCCGATGCCGATCAGGGTGACGGTGAAGGCCACGCTGATTATGTTCAGGTGACCGACCGAAAGCGTGACATAGCCAAACGACCACACCATGGCCACCAGCAATACGAAGCTGGCCAGCAAGGCATGTCGAATACCGCCAAACCCGGCCACGAACAGGCAGGAAACGCCAATCAGCGAAAGGATGCTGGCCCAGGTCATTGAGGTCTGACCGGACCGCATCTCGTCGTTTTCCATCACCGGCAATCCGGTAAGCCCGATGGAGACGTCGGGGTGGCGGGCTTCCATCTGCGACAGCAAATCGCGAAGGGCATCGACCGCCTCGGTGCCAGGCACAAAGCTATCGTGAGTGTCGTCGGCCAGGCGTAGTAGCACGATGCCGAGTTGGCCCTCGTTCATCAGCAGATAGTTGGTCCGCATGTTGCTCAGCACCGACAATGACTGCGGCAT
>JAGQPV010001062.1 GCA_020426545.1 Planctomycetaceae bacterium | reverse complement strand
ACGGAGAACTGGTCGGTCGGTGCGCGGTACATCGAGCCGGGCGATGGCGATACCAACCCGCTGTTCCACTCGGGCAATGCGGCCGCTGCGACGGGGACCTTCCAGCTGGATCAGTCGGTCGCCGGTTACCTGGCCGGTTATCTGGGTGAGAACCTGATTAACGTGGCGGTGGGTTATCGCGACAGTGTCGATACCGTGTTCATCGACGCTTCAATCCGTCGTCCAATCGGCCGGAACCTGTACGCCTTCGCCGATACGCATTATGAAGACAATGGCGGCTGGGCGGCGATTACCGGTCTGGAGTTCCGGTTCGGTCCCGGTGGCGGAGCAGACTGTGGTTGCGGGTACCGGACACGCACACCGTGGGACGACCCGACCATTTCCGATGCCTTCAACTGGGGTGAAGCCCGCACAATGGGGTCGCAGGCCACCGTGCAGCCGAACACGCCGGCCCCGATCGTTCCTCCCCCCACTTAGAACTGAGTTGATCGCTGGTTTGTGGCAGGTACATCTCGTATGAACACCTGCCCGCACACTGCCTGATAATCTGAATTGCTCTCCACCGGGTTGCCCCATTTCAGCGGGGTGGCCCGGTGGTTTTTCGTTCGGGCAATTCTTATGACGCCAGTTCGGCAGAATTTGCCGCTCACGGGCCCTGTAGGTGCCATCGTTGGTGAACTGATGGGGGCGTCGCCTGCCGGACGATGGGGAGAGTACAGCTCACTGACAACTCCCTTCCCCCTGCTGGAATAGACGATGATTCCCATGCGAATTCCCATATCTCAACTGGCGGCTCTCTGCGCGGTGGCTGCCTGCAGCCTGGCTCTGAGTGCCGTTTCTGCCACAGCGGGCGATGAGACGCCGCCTCCGGCACCCGTGCCGGGCGGGTTGCACTCGATTGATGAAGTCATGTCCGGCCCGCGGATTGAACCCACCGTGGAGCGGTTTCTGCCGCAGCACATGTATCACCAGCCGCAATCCACCTGGCATGGTGTGCCGACAGATCAGCTGCTGCGTCTGCGGGGGGGATTAAGCTATTTTGATGCTCCCGGCATCGATGCCAAAGTCGGCGGGACCTACGGCCTCGATGGAATTGTCCCGCTGACCGCAACGTTCGGCGGTTATGG
>JAGQPV010001061.1 GCA_020426545.1 Planctomycetaceae bacterium | reverse complement strand
CTGCTGGAACTTCAAGCCGCACCTGGTGCAGGCAATGAGTGATTTCCGGGTGTTTCTGCGGATGCAGGCCCAGGAGTGTCTGTGTCCGCTGAACAATCTGCGGCTGCTGCCGGCCGACGATGGCCTGAAACTCTGTCCGCACGACCAGCTGGCCGAGCCCGCTGAGTGCTTTCACTGCCTGGTCAAACGGGGAGAAGCCTCCGGGGCGCTGCATCAGGTCGAGCGGCGGCTGAGTGCGGTTGGTACTCCGGAGTACGATCAGCTGCTCCGGAAGTCTCTCAGGCAGGCCGAAGCAGTACTGGTGCTCAATCCCCGTGTCGCCGACAGCTTCCGACCGTGGTGCCGGCGAGTGGAAGTAGTGACATGGGGGATGGATCCGACCAGGTTTCCCCCACCGGAGGACACCAGCCGGACAGATGGAACCGTGCGTCTGCTGTTCGCCGGGCTGTCCCGCGAGCCAATCAAGGGTTTCGAAGTGGTACGGGCCGCCTGCCGGATACTGTGGCAGCGGCGACAGGACTTCCAGCTCATCGCCACAGGCGAATCATCTGGGCAGACTGATCCCTTTGTTCGAATGATCGGCTGGCAGTCGCAGTCCGAACTGCCAGCCTGGTACCGCCAGGCCGACATCTGCGTCGTGCCCACGATTGCACCGGACGGTTTGAGCCGGACTTCAGTGGAAGCTATGGCCAGTGGCCGGCCGGTGATCGCCAGCCGAATTGGCGGACTTCCATTTACAGTTGACCACGGTCGAACGGGCCTGCTGTGCCGCCCGGGGGATCCGCAGGGCTGGTCGGAGGCGATTGAACAACTGCTGGATGATGCTGATCTCCGGCGGCGGATGGGCAAGGCCGGTCGAACAGAGTTCGAACGCCGTTTCCGCTGGGAGGATGTCATCGAGCGGAGTTACCGGCCCCTGCTTGCCGGCCACGCGGATTACAGACTGACATCTGGCGATGACCGTGAGTTGCCAGACCGACTGACCTTTTCCGGCTGAAGCCACCGCCGGAGCAATTCAGCCTCGACTGGCCCTGATGTCCCGGGAGTCTGTTCCATGTCTGTGCAGCGGGTCGCGCTGATCTTCGACAATTCGCTTCGTCCCGAAACGACCGGCCTGTACTGCCGCCGTGCCCTGGG
>JAGQPV010001060.1 GCA_020426545.1 Planctomycetaceae bacterium | reverse complement strand
GACATCCCGGAATTCTGCGATGACTACGTCCATCGCGTCGGACGAACCGGTCGTCTTTCATCCGCAGCAAAAGGTCGTGCCATTACGTTTGTGACTCGCGCCCAGGGGGGCGAACTCACCAACATCGAAAAACGAATCAACACGGTGCTGCCGGTCTATGAAGTGGATGGGTTTTCGGCCTTTGTTCAGGCCGAAAAACCCAAGCGGGAGATTCGGCGATTTGGCCGGTAATGCCGATTGGTGTCCGTAATGGTCTGGTAAGCTGTTCCGAATCAGCGATGCTGGCGGCAAGGCAGCACGCCACGGACAAGGCAAACGGAATCCTGAATAACGCAGGGAGAATCTGATGTCGTTCGATCGTCGACGGTTTCTGACAGGTCTGGCAGCGACCGGACTGACAACTTCTGCAGTGGGCAGCTTCGGGATCTCGCCGACACCTGCAGCCGATCCTCCGGTTCGCAATGGCAAGTCGTATCTGAAACTCAGTCTGGCGGGGTATTCCTTTCGCAGCCTGATGGTGCGTCGAGGAACGGCAGAACAGCTGACGACGGCCGAGATGACCATCAACAGTTTCATCGACTACTGCGCCGAGCTGGGATTGGGAGCTGCGGAACTGACCGGCTACTACTTCCCGCAATCGATCACCGCGGATTACCTGCTGAGCGTGCGACAACAGGCACATCGCCTGGGAGTATCAATCTCGGGGACGGCCATCGGCAATGACTTTTGCGTCGCAGATGACGCCGCCCGCGCTGCTCAGATTGCCGAATGTCGTGAATGGATCGATTACGCCGCCTTGATGGGAGCGCCGGCCATTCGGATTTTTGCCGGAAAGGTCCCCAAGGGAGATACCGAGGAGTCTGCACGCCAGCGTTGCGTGTCAGCCATCAACGACTGCCTGCCCTACGCCGCGGAAAAAGGTGTGTTTCTGGCTTTGGAAAACCACGGGGGCATCACCGCAACTCCGGAGCAGCTGCTGGCGATCGTGAAGGCTGTTGATCCCTGTCCATGGTTCGGCGTCAATTTTGACAGCGGAAACTTCCGGACGGAAGATCCCTACGGTGATCTGGAAAGAATCGCGCCGTATGCCGTCAATGCTCAAATAAAAGCTGCGATCGCCCCCAATGGGGAAAAACAGC
>JAGQPV010001059.1 GCA_020426545.1 Planctomycetaceae bacterium | reverse complement strand
CACATGAGGAATTCCATGCTTTGCACTGTCGCTGTTGGTGCCTGGTGTGCCGGTGGCGTGCAGCCTTCGCATTCCCTGAGAGGCGTTCGTTCCGGCGTTTCCATACTGGAAGTCACCGTGGCCGTGGCGGTGGCGACTGCCCTGCTGGGCACAGCCTCGGTCATGGTCGTCCGGCTGGTGGGCCTTCAGCGAAATGTCGAAACCGCCGGCCAGCAGACGGTGGTGCTCTCCCGGCTGGCCCGCCAGTTCCGGAATGACGTGCATGCGGCCGGGGCGGTTACGGTGAACGGGGACGGCACCGAACTGCTGCTGCAGCCGCTGGATGATGGGGGGCGTCCGGTGAAATACTCGGCCGGGCAGCAGCATCTCACACGAACCGTTCCGGGAGAGGAAGAGAGCCGGGAGGAATACCGCTTCTCTGCGGGAACCTCTTCCCGGTTCCAGACCGTGAAACTGCCAGTTCCCGGCGCCAGGCAGAATGCGGTGCTGGTGCGCCTGGAGGTCAACCGGCCCTGGCTGCCCGTTCCCGGTGCGGGGCCTCTGCCCCGCAGAGAAGACACCGCGAAGGCAGAGCGGAACGAACCGTCCCTCATCAGCCGCGTGCCGGTGCCCCTGCGGATTGAAGCCGTCGCCACCCGCCATGCCCGGCTGTCGGGATTCGCCCGAGTTCAGGAGACATCCCCATGAAGAACACAGCCACAGCGAATGCCGCTCCGCAGCGGCCCGAGTGCAAACCCGGCGGGCGCCGTTCTGGCGTGATTCTGCTGTACGGGCTGGTCTGCCTCGCATTGCTGTCCACCAGTCTGGTGGCGGCGGTCCAGCTTTCACTGATGGCCGCCAATTTCCGGATGAGCGATGAAACGGCAGCCCAGGCCGACTGGCTGGCGGATGCCGGCCTGGTGATTGCCGTCGAGAAACTGCGGCTCGACCCTGCCTACACCGGCGAATCCTGGGAATTGTCGGAGACCGATGCTCCCCTCAATCGGCCAGCCCGCGTGCTGATTCGCCTCGAACGCGCTGAGGCAGCGGACGCGCTCGACTCCTCGACGCAACCCGGCGATCGCATCCTGCGGGTGGAGGCAAGCTATCCAGCGGATGCCGTCCGCAAAGTGACAGCGGTGCGGTCGGTCACGCTGCCGGGGCC
>JAGQPV010000105.1 GCA_020426545.1 Planctomycetaceae bacterium | reverse complement strand
GGTGTCCACCTTCGCTGCGGGTGGCCCACACGAAGTTCGCCTGGCTGGGCACCACATCGAAGCCCAGCTGCGCCAGTTCCGTGGTCAGGCGGCTGCGGGTGAGCCGGATCCGATCGCTGATTTCCCGCAGCCACTCCTGGTCGGACATGGCGGCCGCGGCGGCAGCCAGAGTGAGTGTATTCAGATTGTAGCTGTCTTTGACCTTCTCCATCCCGCGAATCACATCGGGGTGGGCGATGGCAAACCCGCAGCGAATGCCCGCCAGAGCGTAGGACTTGCTCAGCGTGCGGGTGATGACGACCCGCTCTCCCTCGGGACGGGACAGGATGTCGGCGGAAGGGGCCTGATCGGTGAAGTCGCCATAGGCTTCGTCCAGCACCAGCAGGCCCGTGGGCGGAATCAGCTGTTCGATTTCGGCCTGATCCCACAATGTGCCGGAGGGGGAATTCGGGTTGGGCACCAGCACCAGTTTCGAGCGGGCAGCCACTTCGCGGGCAGCGGGCAGGTTCCACGTCCAGTCGGCATTCAGCGGCATCCGGGCGACGGTGGCTCCCTGAATTTCGGCCAGTGTCTCGTACAGCACGTAACTGGGGTAGGGGTAGGCCAACTGTTCGCCGGCATCCACAAACGACCGCACGAGGATGGTGAGGATTTCGTCGCTGCCATTGCCGGGCAGAATCCATTCCGGCTCGACACCGTAAACTTCGGCTGCCACGGCCCGCAACCGGCGGGACAGCGGGTCAGGGTAGATGTTCAACCGTCCTGATGCTGCCTCGGCCACCGCAGCCGCCACCGCGGGTGAGGGCAGGTACGGATTTTCATTGGTATTCAGTTTCACCCAGCCCGACTGCTGGGGTTGCTCGCCGGGAATGTACTCGGCCAGCTGCTCGATTGCGGGACGAAACAGGCTCATCAGCAGGATCTTCTCCAAAACAGCAGACAGCCGCTCAGCCGGCTGTGTTCGCTCAAGGTCAGTCTGGTCACGGGCAGTTTCCTGCCGGTGGGGTTTGCCACGGTGACGCACGGTTCTGCCGCAGCTGCCCGTATCATAAACTGAGAGCGCGGGTTCGGCATCCCGGGCGGCATCTTTCCAGTTCGCGGCCTCCGGTTCCGTGCCGCTGTCCGCCGGTCGAAAATGCCACGATGGACGGTCTCTCTCCCTGCTGCACCCTCCACGTCGACCGAAGTTCGTTCTCTGCTCCGCCCGCTGCACCGCAGTCCGGGCTCTTTTTTCGGGAGGCTGGTCATGCCAGTTCCGTTGACGATGCCAGTCGAACACATCCGGGTTGAAACAGAAGACGGCCTGCTGCTGGATGGTCATCTGTATCGACCGTGGAACGGGGACACCGGCAGCATGGCAGTGGACTGCGCCATTCTCGTACACGGGACAGGCAGCGACTTCCTGGCACCCGGGCTGCTGGAATTTCTGGCTCATAGCCTGCCGGCCGCCGGCTGCGCCGTCATGCGAGTCAACACCCGCGGGCATGGCATCATTTCCCGGCTGGCGAGCACAACCGGTTCCCGCACGGGCGGGGCCGCTTATGAAGCCGTGGCCGAAGCTCCGCTCGACCTGGCGGCCTGGGCCGGCCTCGCGACTCAGCTCGGGTTTCACCGTCTGGCGCTGGTGGGCCACAGCATGGGCGGTGTGAAGTCCGCCATGACGCTGGCAGCCAGTCAGGCGACGGAGGTCTCCCGGCTGATCTGCCTCGGTTCGCCACGTTTCTGTCACGAGGAACTCCGCTCGCACCATTCCGCGGCACACTTTCGGGCAGACTACGCCCGGGCCCTCGAACTGATAGAGGCCGGCCACGGCGAACAGCTGCTGCACGTCCGCCAGCCGCTCCCGCTGACAATCACAGCCGCCAACTTTGTGGAGAAATACAGCCCCGAAGACCGCTACGACATCATCCGGCTGCTGCGCGGCGTGCGGGTACCGACACTCGTCCTATTGGGAGGCGAAGAAATTTCACGCTCCGGAGCGTATGCCAGCCAGCCACGGGAACTGCAGCAGCTGCAGCAGTCCAGAGGCAGCTCGGCCCCGCTGACATTTCACGTCGTGGACGGGGCGCGAACTCCGTTCTTCGGCTTTGAATCCGAAGTGACGGGGACAGTTCTCGAGTGGCTGGCGGGTTGAAAGATAACGGTCATCCGGCCGGCAAGCAGGCTGCCAGGAAGTGCCCGGTCCGTTTTCTCCTGCCTGAGCAGCATAATCGGACAACAGGAAATTTGCCGTGTCAGTCCGTGTCATGCCGGGCGGCAGGTGGCTTATCTCCTGCTGTTATCTGCAGATGCCGGCTGACGTTGGTTCCTCCGCCTGGCTGTGAGTGGCAGAACCCTCAAAAAACTCTGACGGAATATCCCTTCCGCTGGCTTCCCCCGGGCCGAACAATGAAGCATGACAGACGGCCGACAGGCAGCTGCCCGCGACGGGTGGGGAAACGCCCGATAGCGGTCCCCGGATAGAAATCCCTGCAGTCAAAAAGCTCCGATAGACCTTTATTCGCGAACCTGCTACTGAGGGGCTGGTCTGAAATGACGGGCAGAAATCATTTTCTGCATGATTCATTTTGCGGTGTTCCCTTTCACCGGAAAGCAGCGTCAGACCATGTATCGGCAGGTTTCAGGAATGTCCTGGAAAGGATCGGCAATGGCAGTCAGCCCGCGCATCCGCCGCGCCAGAATTCTCCAGGCCGCGGAAGGCTATCTGGAACTCGATCTGCCGCGCCGCGCTCTGGCCGAGCTGGAGCGGATCGAAGAACCCGCCAGCCGGAAAGCCCGCTGGTATACGCTGGCAGCTGAAGCCTGGCAACAGCTGGACGATACGGAACGCGCCCTGGCTGCCTGGTCTCGCGTGCTGATGGAAGACCCGCTGGATCTCGATGTGCTGCTGGGGCTGGCGTGGTGCTATCGCCGTACCGGTCAGGTTTCGCGGGAAATTTCCGCCCTGCAGGACGCCTGCCGGGCCTGGCCGGAAGAAGGCCGCGCCCTGTTCCGTCTGGCCTGTGCCCTGGCAGTTGCCGGCGAACAGGAGCAGGCTCTGTCGTGGCTGGGCCGTGCCGTCCGTCTCGATCGGGAACTGAGAAACCGGATTCACGACGAACCCGATCTGGCTTCCCTCCGCACGGTTCCCGGGTTTGAAGTCATCGCCGGGGTCGAACAGACCGGCGACACTTCCGAGTAGCCGCATGCGGTCTGCCGGGCGGTCACCGGCTGATCATCGGTAACCCGCATCTGGGGCTCAAACAGCGGACAGGCTCACGGTCCGTCTTGACAATTCCCCAAAATCCGGGCTATAGGGCCGGGTTCTTCACTGGCCTGGCAGCCTGTCGGTCGGGCTGTCGGAGAAACAGGCAACCGGTCTGTCCCGTACCGGCACTCGCGGCACGAGGCGGGCTGCGGGTGGACCGGGTGCGGGAATTCGGTGCCGCCCGAGGCTGTTATCGGGTCAGTTCGTGGTGTCAGGACGGGAATCCGCGGGAATATTCGCATGCCGGAACAGAACGGAAGGCCGCACGACGGGCAGTCTCCGGCCGGCGGGATTCTGCAGGGATGGTCCACATTGCACCTGCTGTGTCTGTCCGCCCGCGAACCCTCGTGGATCAATCTGACCCTGCAGCTGGACCGCCACGGCTGCCAGGAACCCGTGCTGCGGTGGGTGTCCACGCCGACGGAGGCCGCTCAGCTGCTGCGGCAGCAGTCATTCGACTGCGTGATCGTGGCCGATGTCCCGGAGGCTGCCGGTCCGTCGGACGCCGCTTTTCCCCCCCGGTTGAGTGTTCCAGAGGCCGCTCCCGCACCGTCCCTCAGCCCGCCGCTGGATGCCGCCCGTTTCGCGGAAGTGGTTCAGTCGGCCGGTTGCGATGACCCCCTGCTGGTTCTGGCCCCTTCACTGACCGACAGCCGCTGGTGCCAGCTGCTCGCTCTGGAATGCGAGGTGCTCGTTTCCCGCAGCCTGTGGGAGTCGCCCGCGCTCGTTCCGGCCATCGCCCGCACCATGGAAGCAGCCGGACTGCGACGGGAGAACCGCGAACTGCGGACCATGCAGCAGCGGACACTGCAGCGGGAACGCGATGAAGCGGAAGAACTGCTCCGGCAGCAGCAGCAGATTGTCGGCCAGCTGCGGCAGATGCTGGGCTCCACGGAAGGGCAGCTGCCCGTCGACGACAGCCGGCCCGAGTCGGAATTCCGCTCGCCGGGCCGGCCCGCTGGCGCGGCTGCGGATCTCGCCACTTCCGTTCGCCTCCCGCCCGAGGTGCCGGAGGGAATTCACCGGTACTATCACGAACTGCTGCGAACCTGCGTGATGATGGGCACCGGCAGCCTGACCAGCGAAATCGCCGCCCTGGCCGATGTGATGGCCGCGGCCGGCCTCGGCCCGCGGGACGCATTCCAGCTGCACCTGGGTCAGGTGGAACAACTGGTGCACGGGCTGGGCAGCCGCAGCACCCGGCACGTGATGACACGGGCCAACCTGGTTGCCATCGAACTGGTACTGCACCTGGGCGAGTGCTGGCAGCAGCAGGCTGTCGCCGCCGGTTGCGATCCGCTTCAGGTCACCGCCGCCCCGCGGTCAGACCAGCCGGGCACCGCAGCCTGAGGCAACCCTCCTGCTGGTCAGGGCTGGTCCGCAGGCGGTGTGGCGGGGGTGACGCCTTTCACATTTTCCACCGGCAGATCCTCCGTGGAAGGTGGTGCGGGGGCTCTCAATCGCAATGCCGCCGCCTGCGCCTGCCTGCTGAAATCGATGGACTCTCCCAGAATGCGGGCCGCTTCCTGAGACGCGTGAAAACCGCGCGAGTTCTCGCTGCTGACATAGTCCAGCCGCCACATGGCCTTCCGCTGCAGTTTGAAAATCTCCTCGAACAGCTGTTTGTCCAGACCGGCGGCCTGTGCCTCACGGATGGCATCGAGCATTTCGGTCATGGCTTTGCCGCTTCGTTCCAGCAGGGCCAGATGGCGGGACTGAATCCCTTCCACACGGGTCCGCAGTTCGCCTTCACTCTGATGATGGCAGTTCTGGCAGGAGGCGTTCAGATTCTCGAGCGGTGACTGCACATTGTGCATGCTCAGCTTGGCTGCTCCCACCCGCTGGTAGGGCATGTGGCAGTCCGAGCAGCTCACGCCGCTGCGGGCATGAATCCCCTGGCTCCACAGTTCAAACTCCGGATGCTGCGCCTTGTAGGTGATGGCGCCGGTTTCTCCATGCCGGTAGTCGGCAAACTCGCTTCCGTCCGGGAAGGTGGTTTCCTCCCAGGTACGTTCCTCGTCCTCCACCCGCAGTCCATGCTTCCACGGAAACGTCAAAGTCATCTTACTCGCGCAGTAGTATTCCACATGACACTGACCGCAGACGAACGATCTCATCTCCTGTCGCGTGGCCAGGGCATTCGGGTCGTACTCCCCCTGGCGGCCCGCCTTCCGCCATTTTTCAATGCTGGGAAGATGCGGCACACTGGCTTCGCCTGCTGCCAGCTGGCGGATCCCGTTGACGAAGCCGGGCCGCGTGACGCGAATGGCCATCGTTTTCGGATCATGGCAGTCGATGCAGGTTACCGGGTGGGCTTCGCCCACCACGGGATGATCCTCGGGAACCGGCTGCCCTGCGATCTCCCCGTTGAACCCGCCAGCGGGAGCCGGTGGGAACACGGGGTCATTCTCATCGGGTGTGCCATCAGGCGTCTGCATCAGCAGAGCCAGCACCTCGTGATAGGGCTTCATGCTCAGTTCTTCAAAGCCCCGCTGCACGGCGTCGGGACGGAAGCCGGCGGCCAGAATCTCTGGGCTGGCGTCTTCGCCCATTGCTTCCAGACCAACCCTGCGATACAGCACGGTGGTCGATCCGTGGCAGTGCAGGCAGGCTCCTGACTGAGGTTTCTTTGTCACCCGCTCTGTGACACCCTGGTCGTACAGCATGTAAGCATGCCCGCGGGCTTCCCGGTAATCGATACTGAAGGCGTACCCGGCATACAGCCGCTTCAGCCACGGCTGCTTTTCGAGCTTCGATTCCGTCATGGCACTCGACCCGCCGTAGAATTTCTCGCCGGCGGTGGATTTCCAGCCATCAAACTGATGCGGCCAGTTCAGGCCCCAGGGCTCCGGATCGACCGAGATTTCGCTGATTTCGGCCACGCGCAGGAACGGGGTGCGGGCTTCCTGTTTCCTGGCAAACATTGTTGTCAGTACCCAGGCAATCAGCATGGTGCCAGCGGCAGCGGCCACGAACACGAGCAACAGACCTCTGGCCGCTCCCCTGCGGCAGGAGGGCTTTCTCCGCAGCAACGGATATCGAAAAAATGGCAAGCTAGTATCCCTCGTATCGTCTGGGGGCAATAGTCTGAGCGTGGCCGACGCTGCTGTGACAGTGTACGCAGCTCAGCATGTCGCCGCCCCGTTCCGCGGGCAGCATGTGGTTGACCAGGCCCTGATGGCAGTGCAGGCAGGATTCCTGCACGATGCGGCTGTTCCGCGATTTGATCTGAATCGGGTCCTGATAGTCCCCCGTGGTGAACGCGAGGGAATGAAAGAACCCGTTATCGGCCTTGGTGAGGTATTTGCCCAGCAGACTGTCATGGGGGGTATGGCAGTCATTGCAGACGGCCACCGCATGATGGCTGGATTTCGCCCAGCTGTCGTAATACTCCTGCATCACATGGCAGTTGGCGCAGTTCTGCGGATTATTGCCCAGGTAGGCATACCCTTCGCCGTAACCGAAAGTGAAGACTCCCAGCCCGCCGAAGATTCCCATTGCCGCCGCAGCCAGCAGGCCGGAGATGATCACAGCCCGTCGCCCTGGCTGCGGTGCCTCCGCTGCCGGGGCGGCAGTTCTGTCCTCTGTATCCGTAATGCTTCACCTCCCTGTCGCCGCGTGGCCGCAGGCGCGGCAGCATCAGCGGGCCGCCGCCAGTCGCGCTCAGCCACCTGTCGAACTGCCGATACAGTACAGCGTTTCCTTGCGGTTTTCTCCGTAGCCGCTGGCGGCCCGGATGTAGATCTTCCCGCCGCAGATACTGGGCGTGGCGAAGGTTTCATTCCCCAGCTGATTTTCGGCGACCAGTTCGAATTTCTCCGGAGTCGCGCGGAACACGCTGCACTTGCCGGATTCATTCGGCACATAGATATTTCCCGCTGCCAGCACGGGCGAGGCACTCACATCGCCGTCCAGCCGGCTTTTCCACTGCTCGGTACCGGTTGTTGCATCCCAGCAGTAGGCCACGCCATTGTCGGACACGGCATACAGCGAGCCATCGCTGACGATCATCGAAGGCACGTAGGCTTTCTGGTCATTCCGCCAGACGACTTCCGCCGAGCCATCGGCCTTCACCGCCAGAGTTTCCCGCTGAGGATAGCCACCGCTGGCGAAAACGACTCCGTCCTCCCACACCAGCGTGCCGCAGGTGGCTTCCGCCGTTCCGTCCACTTCCCACAACTGCCCGCCGGTGGCCGGGTCGTAGCTGGTGACCTTTTCGGCTCCGCTGATCAGCAGCTGGTTCTTTCCGGCGACTTCCGCCACCACCGGCGAGGAATACGTCGCTACAGCGGGCCGCTTCTTCAGCCAGACGATCTCGCCGCTGTCCCGATGCAGGGCCGCCACGTAACCGCCGGCCTGGTGATCACCCGCGACATATACGAAGTTATCCAGCAGGGCCGGTGACGGGGCGTAGCCGAATTTCGAATCGAACGGGCCGACTTCCTTCTCCCAGACTTTCTTCCCATCAAGGTCGAGGGCCGTGACGGTGAGGGCCTGATGGTGCAGGAACACGACATACACCTGCCGTCCATCGCAGGCGACAGTGCAGGTGGCATGTGTGCTCTTGGCATGCATCTGCCCGGTGGGAGGAAAGCCGCCCGTGCTGATGGTGGTCTGCCATTTCTGTTTGCCATCGGCCCGGTTGAGGCACAGGACCGACTGTTCTTCGGCCTGTTCGTCGGCGGTGGCCAGGAAGATATTCTCGCCCACAACCGTCGCGGCCGAGTGCCCGCGACCGGGAACCGATGCCTTCCAGACGATGTTCTCGTCTTCCGTCCATTTGACGGGCACAGCTGACTCGCCGGCGATATTGTTGCGGTTCGGGCCCCGCCACCACGGCCAGTCGTCGCTGCTGACTTCAACGGGTTCCGCTTCCTCCACCGGCGTCGAGGAATCGACGGAAACTTCTTCCGTCGTCGCCAGTTCGGGATCGGGCCCGGGGCGGGAGCAGCCGGTGAGGCCAGGCAGTGCTCCCGCAACACAGACGAGTACAAGTCCCCGCAGCCAGTTCTGTACCATTCCCTGTTTCCTCATCACGTTTCCCTGCTTTGAGTTATCCGTTCAAGTCCCTCAGACCCGCAGCTCTTCCTGCTCCTCCGTGTCCAGCAGGTAACTGTAGGTCTGGCGGATGGGGTCAACGACTTCGGCGATGAACTGGTCCACCTGCTGGGGAGCCCGGCCGATGTATTTCCTCGCATCGAGGGTGGACTCGAGATCCACCCCGGCGAAGGCTTCGTCCTGTTTCAGCCGGTTGATCAGATCATTCGGGCGACCGTGCTGTTTCACTTCCAGGCCCGCCTCGTTGCTGTGCACGCGAATGCGTTCATGCAGATGCTGGCGGTCGCCGCCGGCCCGCACGCCGGCCATCAGAATTTCCTCTGTGGCCATGAACGGGAGTTCTTCCTCCAGGTGGCGTGCAATGACTTTGGGATAGACCACCATGCCCGAGGTGATGTTCCGATACAGAATCAGCACGGCATCGCAGGCGAGGAACCCCTGCGGCAGAGTCAGCCGCCGCACGGCGCTGTCGTCGAGCGTCCGCTCCATCCACTGGGTGGCGGCGGTCTGGTCGGCACTGCCGGCCAGCGAAATTGCAAATCGGGCCAGCGAGCACATCCGTTCGCTCCGCATCGGGTTCCGCTTGTAGGCCATGGCAGAGGAACCAATCTGGTTCTTTTCGAACGGCTCTTCCAGCTCCTTGCGGTGCTGCAGAATGCGGAGGTCGGAGCCGGCTTTGTGCGCCGACTGTCCAATCCCGTTCAAGGCCGCCATCACCTGGGCATCCACCTTGCGGGAATACGTCTGGCCCGTCACGGGAATGCGGGTCGAGAAGCCCATCTTCTCGGTCACCAGCCGGTCCAGCTGTTCGACCCGGGCATGGTCCCCGTCGAACAGTGACAGGAACGTCGCCTGCGTGCCGGTGGTGCCTTTCACCCCGCGGAACCGCAGCCGCTGCAGCCGCGATTCGACTTCTTCCAGGTCGAGGACCAGATCGTAGCACCACAACGTGGCCCGTTTACCCACCGTCGTGGGTTGTGCCGGCTGCAGGTGGGTGAAGCCGAGGCAGGGCAGGTCCCGGTGTTCCGCGGCGAACCGGGCCAGCTGATCGATCACCACCACCAGCCGGGAACGAATCAGCTCCAGGCTTTCCCGCAGCTGGATCAGCTCGGTGTTGTCGGTCACATAGCAGCTGGTGGCTCCCAGGTGTAGAATCGGCATGGCCTCGGGGCAGGCTTCGCCAAACGTGTGCACGTGGGCCATCACATCGTGCCGCAGTTTCCGTTCCCACTGTGCGGCCAGGTCGAAGTCGATCGTATCGACCGCGGCCTGCATCTGCTGGATCTGTGATTCCGAGATCGGCAGGCCCAGTTCCCGCTGTGATTCTGCCAGGGCCACCCACAGCCGCCGCCAGGTGGAGTGCTTGTGCTGCGGCGACCAGATCATGCTCATCCGCTCGGACGCATAGCGGGAAATCAGCGGATTGACATACCGGGAGTATTCAGACGAATCGACTTCAGACACGGGAACTCAGCTCCAGAACAGCCTCGGCGCTAACTGCCTGTTCGGAAATCCCTGTCACCCTGCCACGGCATGTGCCTGTTCTTCGGGGCTCACACCGGCGGCTGAAGGGGCACGCGGTTTCCGGACAGTCTCTAAAAAGGAACGCAGGGCCGATTGTACGGTTCCCGCCGCCAGATGCGAACGAAGCACATGCCGGTAGCCTGAACCCGAGGGGGGCTGTCCCGGTCCGTCGCGCCTTGGTGGCTGGTCCTGCTGATCGACTGTCAACCCAGCAGATTCCCGCCCGGACGGCCGGTGATGACTTTCCGAGGCATTCCGTCCGGCCCGGGCAGGGTGAGATCTCCCGGAACACCCAGCAGGTGATAGGCCGTGGCCACAAAGTCCGCCGGAGAGACCGGGTCGCTCAGCGGGGCCGAACCGGTGGCATCGGAACGGCCATGTACCCGGCCGCCCTGAATTCCACCACCGGCCAGCATGGCCGAGAAGCACTTCGCATAGTGCGAACGCCCGTCTCCGTGAATTCTGGGGGTGCGGCCGAATTCGCCGGCCCACAAGAGCAGGGTTTCGTCGAGACGGTTCCGGTCGGCGAGGTCATCCATCAGAGCGGCCGAAGCCATGTCGAGCGGGGGCAGCAGCCGGTTCTTCAGCGAGGGGAAATTCGCCGTGTCGCCCGTCCCGCTGCCGTGCGTATCCCACATCGGCACGCTGACCGGCTGACGTTTTCCGTTGTAGTTCAGGGCCTTCTCGTCCCTGCGGTCGGGCCAGTAAACCGTCACCACCCGCACGCCGGCTTCCACCATGCGCCGGGCCAGCAGCAGACTCTGGCCGAACACATTGCGGCCATACCGCTCGCGGGTGGCGTCGGTTTCCTGGTCGAGTTTCATCGCAGCGGCCAGCGCACCGGGCTCGGTCAACTGAAAGTTCTGGCCCTGCTGGTCCTGGTACTGAATACGAACCGGGTCGAACTGCTGTCCCAGCCAGCCCGCTGTCTGGCCGGGAATCACGTTGATCTGCGTGGCGATCTCCCACGGGAGCGAGACCGCTCCGGGAACTGTTGTCGCCCGCTGTGCTCGGGCCAGCTGCGAGAGGACGGAACCCGGGTGCGGCGCGTCGACCACCGTGGGGGCCACTTCGCCCTCTTTGGAGCTGGGCTGGCCCGTCAGCATGCGATGGGCCGAGGAACCGTGCCCGCTCCCGTCGTGCGTCAGCGAGCGGATAATCGCCAGCTGATCCATCCGCCGGGCCAGCTGCGGCAGGTGTTCGCAGATCTGGATGCCGGGCACATTCGTGTCGATGGGCTGAAATTCGCCGCGAACTTCCGCAGGTGCTTCGGGTTTCAGGTCCCACACATCCAGATGGCTCGGCCCGCCATACAGATAGATGTAAATGGCCGACTTCGCTTTGCCGAAGCCTGGTTGCGAGTTCCCGCTGCCAGCATTCGCCGCGTGCAGTAAACCGCCGCCCGGCAGGGCCGCTGTGAGTGCTCCGCCGAGGCCCAGCTGCAGGGCATCCCGCCGCGACCAGGTCCGTGTCAGGTTCGCCGTGGTGGTCCGAATCGAGAACATGGCAGGCATTCTCCTGAGGGCTGCGGTGAGTCGGGACGACAGTGGATTTGTTCAGTCTAACATCTGGCATGTGCCGGCAGAAGCAGCCATTCACTCCGACTGTGGCTCGAACCACAGGGCACTGGCATCGTAGGCCGTCATTCGTTCGCGGCCCAGGACTTCGCCCGTGGCCGGGTCGTAAATGGTGGTCTCAAACTGCACACAGCCGAAGGGCACCGCGTCCGACAGCCACAGTTCCGAACGGTACAGCAGCTTGCGGTTACTGCCGGGTGCCTGGTGCAGAACCTGAGCCATCGCCCGGCGACAGTCCAGGCGGGCCGGGTGCAGGTTCGTCCTCAGCCGGCGATTGAATAGCGGTCGGTAGCGGGCGGGTTTGGGCAGTCCGGTGAACAGCATGGTGCTGCGGAAGCGTTCGTCGTCGGAAAGGTCGTCCCACTTCCGGCCGGACTCTTCGGCCTCCCCATCGGTGGGATCATCCTTCACCTGCAGAACGAATTCGTCCGGTGGGGCACCGACCTGCCAGGCGGCTACGTCGATCTGGTATTCTCTGGTTTTCGCAAGCTGACCGGGTTCCTGCAGCCGCACGCTGAGCAATGCCTCACCGTCCGTGTCATGATCCGGGCGAGTCAGCCGCAGTGTGCGAAGGCGGCCATTGCTGTCCACCCCTGCAAAGGAGATCCACGGTCCCGGGGCCCTCCGGCGTACTGCGTCAAACTGTGGAGGGAACTGACTCCTCCCGGGCAGCTCCCGAAACCGCCGGGACAGCGGCTCTTCCAGTGGTGGCGGTGTGTCGCGGTAGTCGATCCAGCCGGCTGTTTCCATCGCCGTGAACAGCCAGGACGGTTTCCACGGGTTCGGGCCACCAACGGCCAGCACCGGCCAGGCCGCTGAGAACACCGAACCGGCCAGCAGGAATGTCACCAGTACCTGCCGCCAGCGGCGTTCGGCACAACGGGCGAGGGCGGGCAGCAGGCTCAGCACCTGCAAGGGGGCCAGCCACAGCATCCACCGCAGAGCCGAGGTATTCCCGCCGTAGTTGTAGT